>NZ_PCQC01000004.1:211722-443836 GCF_002979955.1 Pseudomonas sp. MYb2 | reverse complement strand
CATGGAACCGCCCCCTTGCCAGACACCCGCCCGCCCGTGCTTGATGAAATCGACCGGCAGCTAATCGCCGCCCTGCAAATCAACGCTCGCGAGAGCGTGGCAATGCTTGCCCGCCAATTGGGCATTGCGCGCACCACAGTGACGTCGCGATTGGCGCGTCTGGAAAAAGCCAAGGTGATCACCGGTTATGGCGTGCGCTTGGGTCAGCGGGTGGTCGATGGCGGCTTGCAGGCCTACGTCGGGATCAAGGTACAGCCGCGTTCTGGCAAGGAGGTGGTGCGCCGGTTGAGTGCGATGGCCCAAGTGCAGCAGTTGTGTGCGGTGAGTGGCGAGTTTGATTATGTGGCGTGGTTGCGTACCGATTCGCCGGAGCAGTTGGATCAACTGCTGGATCAGATTGGCAGCGTGGATGGGGTGGAGAAGACCACCACTTCGATCATTTTGAGTAGCAAGATTGATCGGGGGCAGCCGGTTTAAAGTTTTGATCGAGCTTCTCGGGTGAATTTCAGAGCCTCTTCGCGAGCAGGCTCGCTCCCACATTTTGGTCGGTGTGTATTCGCTGCTCGTCATATTGATCGCTAATCTGGCAAAACGACGACAATTTGCGTCTTATTAACGTGTTCCACGCTCCCTAGAATGGCTGGCATCTTTTCCTATACTCAGACGCGCATCCTGCGTCGGGTCGCCAGCAAGGTCAGCCATGAACAAGAACAATCGCCATCCTGCAGACGGTAAGAAACCAGTTACCATTTTCGGCCCGGACTTTCCGTTCGCGTTCGACGACTGGATCGAACACCCGGCCGGTCTCGGCAGCATTCCTGAGCACAATCACGGCGCTGAAGTGGCGATTGTCGGCGCGGGCATTGCCGGTCTGGTGGCGGCTTACGAGTTGATGAAGCTCGGCCTGAAACCGGTGGTTTATGAGGCGTCGAAGCTTGGCGGTCGTTTGCGCTCGCAAGCGTTCAACGGCACTGACGGCATCGTCGCTGAACTCGGCGGCATGCGTTTCCCGGTGTCTTCCACCGCGTTCTATCACTACGTCGACAAGCTCGGCCTGGAAACCAAACCTTTCCCGAACCCGCTGACGCCAGCCTCCGGCAGCACCGTGATCGATCTGGAAGGCAAAACCCATTACGCACAGAAACTGGCGGATCTTCCTGCATTGTTCCAGGAAGTGGCTGACGCCTGGGCGGATGCGCTGGAGGCCGGTTCGCAGTTCGCCGATATCCAGCAAGCCATCCGCGATCGCGATGTGCCCCGTCTGAAAGAGCTGTGGAATACCTTGGTGCCGCTGTGGGACGACCGCACGTTCTATGACTTCGTCGCCACCTCGGAAGCCTTTGCCAAACTGTCGTTCCATCACCGCGAAGTGTTTGGTCAGGTCGGTTTCGGCACCGGCGGCTGGGACTCGGACTTCCCGAACTCGATGCTGGAAATCTTCCGCGTGGTGATGACCAACTGTGACGATCACCAACACTTGGTGGTCGGCGGCGTTGAGCAAGTGCCGCAAGGCATCTGGCGGCATGTGCCGGAGCGCTGCGTGCACTGGCCGGAGGGCACCAGCCTGAAATCCCTGCACCGTGGTGCGCCGCGTTCCGGCGTGAAGAAAATCGCCCACGCGCCGGATGGCCGTTTCGCGGTCACCGACAACAACGGCGACACCCGCGAATACGCCGCTGTGCTGACCACTTGCCAGAGCTGGCTGCTGACCACGCAGATCGAATGCGACGAAAGCCTGTTCTCGCAGAAGATGTGGATGGCCCTCGACCGCACCCGCTACATGCAGTCGTCGAAAACCTTTGTGATGGTCGACCGGCCGTTCTGGAAGGACAAGGATCCGGAAACCGGCCGCGATTTGATGAGCATGACCCTCACTGATCGCCTGACCCGTGGCACTTACCTGTTCGACAACGGCGACGACAAACCGGGGGTGATCTGCCTGTCGTACTCGTGGATGAGCGATGCGCTGAAGATGCTGCCGCATCCGGTGGAGAAACGCGTGGAGCTGGCGTTGAATGCATTGAAAAAGATCTATCCGAAAGTCGACATCGCCGCGCGGATCATCGGCGATCCGATCACCGTTTCCTGGGAAGCCGATCCTTACTTCCTCGGTGCGTTCAAGGGCGCCCTGCCCGGCCACTATCGCTACAACCAGCGCATGTACGCGCACTTCATGCAGGACGAGATGCCGGCCGAGCAGCGCGGGATTTTCATCGCCGGCGACGACGTGTCGTGGACGCCAGCCTGGGTCGAAGGCGCAGTGCAGACCTCGCTCAACGCGGTGTGGGGGATCATGAAGCATTTCGGTGGTTCGACACATAAAGCGAACCCTGGCCCGGGTGATGTGTTCAAAGACATCGGCCCTATCGCCCTGCCCGAGTAAGAGGAATCCCTGATGCGTGTAGCCCTTTACCAATGCCCGCCGCTGCCCCTGGACCCCGCCACCAACCTGCAACGCCTGCATCAAGTGGCGATGGAGGCCAAGGGCGCTGACCTGCTGGTGCTGCCGGAGATGTTCATGACCGGCTACAACATTGGCGCCGAAGCGGTCAGCACATTGGCCGAGGTCTACAACGGTGAATGGGCGCAGCAGATCGGACGAATCGCCAAAGCCGCAGGTTTGGCGATTGTTTACGGCTATCCGGAGCGCACTGCCGACGGGCAGATCTACAACGCCGTGCAGCTGATCGATTCGAGCGGTGAGCGCCTGTGCAACTACCGCAAAACGCATCTGTTCGGTGATCTGGATCGCTCGATGTTCAGTCCCGGCGATGATGACTTCCCCATCGTCGAGCTCAACGGCTGGAAGCTGGGTTTCCTGATCTGCTACGACCTGGAATTCCCGGAAAACACCCGACTTCTGGCGCTCGCCGGCGCCGAGCTGATTCTGGTGCCGACGGCGAACATGATCCCATTCGATTTCGTCGCCGACGTCACGGTGCGTTCGCGTGCCTTCGAAAACCAGTGCTACGTGGCTTACGCCAACTATTGCGGCAGCGAAGGCGAGATCCATTATTGCGGGCAAAGCAGCCTCGCCGCGCCGGACGGCAGCCGTATTGCCCAGGCCGGACTCGACGAAGCGCTGATCATCGGCGAACTGGATCGACAGTTGATGCTCGACTCGCGCGCGGCCAATCGCTACCTCAGCGATCGCCGCCCCGAGCTTTACGGCGCGCTCAACCAGCGTTAATCCGCTAGCATTGGCACTTCACTGTTCTGGAAGTGCCCATGCCTGCGCTGACTCACCCCCGCCCCCACACTGAAACCCTGGCCAACGGCTTGCGTGTGACCCTGCGTCATGTGCCCGGTCTGAAGCGCAGCGCCGCCGCGTTGCGCGTAGCTGCAGGTAGCCATGACGTGCCATTGGCGTGGCCGGGGCTGGCGCATTTTCTCGAGCATTTGTTGTTTCTCGGCACTGAGCGTTTTCCTGCGGGCGAAGGGCTGATGGCCTATGTGCAAGGTCACGGTGGCCAAGTGAATGCCAGCACCCGCGAACGTACTACAGATTTTTTCTTTGAGTTGCCAACACGTTCGTTCAGCGCTGGGCTGGAACGTCTGTCAGACATGCTCGCCAAGCCGCGTATGAATCTGCACGATCAGTTGCGGGAACGCGAAGTGTTGCAGGCGGAATTTGTCGCCTGGTCGCAGGATCCTGCAGCGCAGCAGCAGTTTTCCTTGTACGAAGGTTTACCGGCAGAGCATCCGCTGCGCGGATTTCATGCGGGTAACCGGGAAAGCCTGAGCGTGGAAGATCCGGCGTTTCAGCAGGCGTTGAAAGATTTCCACCAACAGTTTTATCAGACCGGGCAAATGACCTTGAGTCTGACGGGCCCGCAAAGTCTTGAAGAACTCAAAGCGCTGGCTGAGTCATTCGCGTCCAAGTTGCCGGTTGGGGATAAAGTTGCGCAGGCCGCGCCCCTGCCGCTGGCGGTGAAAAGTTATCAACAGGTCGCTGAGAGACGCGGCAATCTTTTATTCGCGCTTGATGCTTTGCCTGAGTCATCTGTCGAAGCTTTGGCGTTTCTCTGCCATTGGCTAAGCAGCGCCAAGCCCGGCGGACTGCTGGCGTATTTGCAGCAACAACAACTGGCGGATGGGTTGAAAGCCACGCCGGTTTATCAGTTTGCCGGGCAAGCGTTGTTGCATCTGGAACTCACCGCCCCCTCCGAGCCGTTAAACGCCATTCGCGAACAACTGCTGGATTGGCTGAGCTTCTTTGCTCAGCAGGATTGGACACCATTGCGCAAAGAATACGCGGCGTTGCTTCAGCGGCATCAGCAAGTCAGCGGCGCACTGCAACTGGCGCGACTCGACAGCGAACAGCTGGATAATGGCCTGTCCGAGGCGGGCGTAGCAGCCCTCACGCAGATCCTCCGTGAAATCGGCACTGTGGATAACTTCGCCAACCAATGGCACCTGCCCGCCGCCAATCCTTTTCTGCGAACCGGCGAACCGTTGGCCAACGCCGGACTGATTCGCGGCCAGACCAGCGCCCACCGTGGCCTGCGCACGTTTGCTCAGGATCGCTCGCGCGGCCGGCGCGAACGCTCACCGATGCAGTTCAGCCAGGCGTTGCCGGACGGCGGCGATGAAGGCGCGATTTATCTACGCTGGCAGGTGGAGGCCGCCGCCAGCGCAGATCTGCAATCGCGGTTGCAGCGTAGTCTCTGGCAAACGCAGCAGGACGCGCGCGAGGCCGGCGTTGACTTGTCTTTCAGCGCCACGGGCAATCAATGGCTATTGAAACTGACCGGCCTGCAGGAGCCAATGCCCAGCGTCCTTGAGCACGCGCTGAAATGTCTTACGCAAGTTGAGGCGGATTCGCCGCTTACTGCGCCTAAAACGCCGCTGATCCCCATTCGCCAATTGCTTGAAGTGCTGCCGGAACGGGTTCTGCAATTCGCCAAAACCGGTGACGATGCCAAACAGCTGTGGACAACTTCGCGCTGGGACGGACTCGCGCTGGGTCTGAACCAACAAACGCAATCTGCCATGGGCCTGGCGCTGAGCCGTATTCCCGGCATTCCGGACAATCAGTTGCCCGCGCCGACGGCGCTCACCGCGCAAAAACAGTGGCGCCACATCGACACCGCCTCCAGCGAACATGCCTTGCTGCTGTTCTGCCCAACCGCCAGCGGCGACATTGCCGACGAAGCCGCATGGCGCCTGCTCGCGCAGCTTTGCCAGACGCCGTTCTATCAGCGCCTGCGAGTCGAATTGCAATTGGGTTACGCGGTGTTCAGTGCCCTTCGCCAGGTTCAGGGACAAACCGGCCTTTTATTTGGCGTGCAATCGCCAAGTGCCAAACCCGCGGAGTTGCTCGAACACATTCAACAGTTCCTCAAAGGCGTTCCCGCTTTGATCGAACAGCTTGATGACGCCAGTCTCGACCGGCACCGGCAAAACCTCGCCAATCAATTCGATGCTGCCACCCTGGCGGACAAAGACGCCGCCGAACTGTTGTGGCAGGCCAGACTCGCGGGCCACTCGTCGGATTATCTTGAGCAACTGATAGCCGCCATCGGCCAACTGAATCGCCAGACACTGCTCAACGCAGCGCAGCGCTTGATCGACGCAGAGGGCGGCTGGCTCTGCCTCGCCAGCGATCCAGCGCCCGAAACCCCGTGGTGAGCGGCAAATTGATCATTACCGAGGCTGCAAGGAGCTTTCTCAAAGATTCATGGGCATTTACCCGGAAATTTTGAGTAACATAGCAGCCTAACTATTTGGAACATCTATGCACTGCCGTGGACTATAACTATGGACAGCGCTATCCCACCAACCCTGAAGGAGACACCCATGTCCTGGACAAAACCAGCTTACACCGACCTGCGTATCGGCTTCGAAGTCACCATGTACTTCGCCAGCCGCTGAGTTCTGCTTACGTAGAATTGCAGTGCAACGCCTCGGCTCGCCGGGGCGTTTTATTTTCCGCGTTGAAATGATGGAGTGTTCATGTTCGTCCAGATTCTGGGTTCGGCCGCTGGCGGCGGTTTTCCGCAGTGGAACTGCAACTGCGTCAACTGCGCAGGTTTTCGCGACGGCAGCCTGAATGCCAAGGCCCGTACCCAATCGTCCATCGCGATTTCCGATGACGGCGTGAACTGGGTGCTGTGCAACGCCTCGCCGGACATCCGCGCGCAGCTGCAAAGCTTCGCCCCGATGCAACCGGGTCGCGCCCTGCGTGACACCGGCATCAGCGCGATCATCCTGATGGACAGCCAGATCGACCACACCACCGGTCTGCTCAGCCTGCGCGAAGGTTGCCCGCATCAGGTCTGGTGCACGGACATGGTTCACGAAGACCTCAGCACCGGTTTTCCGCTGTTCAAGATGCTCACGCACTGGAACGGCGGGCTTGACTGGAACCGCATCGAACTCGACCAGAGTTTCACCGTGGCCGCGTGCCCGAACCTGCGTTTCACCCCGCTGCCATTGCGCAGCGCCGCGCCACCGTACTCGCCGCACCGCTTCGATCCGCATCCGGGCGACAACATTGGCTTGATCGTTGAAGACCTGAAGACCGGCGGCAAACTGTTCTACGCGCCGGGTCTGGGCAAGGTCGATGCGCCGTTGCTGGAAATCATGGCCGGCAGCGATTGCCTGTTGGTCGACGGCACGATGTGGGATGACGATGAGATGCAGCGTCGTGGTGTTGGCACCCGCACCGGTCGCGAGATGGGCCATCTGGCGCAGAACGGACCTGGCGGCATGCTGGAAGTGCTGGAGCAGTTGCCGGAGCAGCGCAAAGTGCTTATCCACATCAACAACACCAACCCGATTCTCGATGAGGATTCGCCGGAGCGTGCGGAGTTGGCGCGGCGTGATGTTGAAGTGGCGTTCGATGGCATGAGTATTGTGCTGTAAGCATTTGAGAACGCTGCGCGGTCTATCGCGAGCAGGCTCACTCCTACATTGGAATGCGATCACCTGTAGGAGTGAGCCTGCTCGCGATAAGGCCGGCACAGACACCAGATATTTCTAGGGTTGTTCCCCGGAGAACCGCAATGACCGACTCCCCGCTGTCCCCCGCCGAATTCGAAGCGGCCCTGCGCGCCAAAGGCGCCTACTACCACATCCACCACCCGTATCACGTGGCGATGTACCAAGGCCGCGCCACGCGCGAGCAGATTCAGGGCTGGGTCGCCAACCGCTTTTACTATCAGGTGAACATCCCCCTGAAAGACGCGGCGATCCTCGCCAATTGCCCGGATCGGGAAATCCGCCGCGAATGGATTCAGCGCCTGCTCGACCACGACGGCGCCCCCGGCGAAGACGGCGGTATCGAAGCCTGGCTGCGTCTCGGTCAAGCGGTCGGTCTCGACCCGGATCAACTGCGTTCCCAGGAACTGGTATTGCCCGGCGTACGCTTTGCCGTCGACGCCTACGTCAACTTCGCCCGCCGCGCCAGTTGGCAGGAAGCCGCCAGCAGTTCGTTGACCGAGCTGTTCGCGCCGCAGATCCACCAGTCGCGCCTCGACAGCTGGCCGCAGCATTACCCGTGGATCGATCCGGCCGGTTACGAATACTTCCGCACCCGCCTCGGTCAGGCGCGGCGTGATGTCGAGCATGGTCTGGCGATCACGCTGGAGCACTACAAGACTCGCGAAGGTCAGGAGCGCATGCTGGAAATTCTCCAGTTCAAACTGGACATTCTTTGGAGCATGCTCGATGCCATGAGCATGGCCTACGAACTGAACCGCCCGCCGTATCACAGCGTGACCGAACAACGGGTCTGGCATAAAGGAATCACCTTATGAGTTTCGACCGCAGCAAAGTCCCGAGCTGGCGCCCTGGCTACCGCTTCCAGTACGAACCGGCGCAGAAAGGTCACGTGCTGCTCTATCCGGAAGGCATGATCAAGCTCAATGAAACCGCTGCGTTGATCGGCGGCTTGATTGACGGCGAACGTGATGTTGCGGCGATCATTGCCAAGCTCGATGAGCAGTTCCCCGGCGTGCCCGAGCTCGGTGACGACATCGAGCAATTCATGGAGGTTGCCCGTGCGCAGCACTGGATCACCCTTGGCTGATCTGCCGGCAAAACCTGAAATCGGCCTGCCGCTGTGGCTGCTCGCCGAGCTGACGTATCGCTGCCCGCTGCAATGCCCGTACTGCTCCAATCCACTGGATTTCGCCGAGCAGGGCAAAGAGCTGAGCACCGAGCAGTGGATCAAAGTCTTTCGCGAAGCGCGGGAGATGGGCGCGGCGCAACTGGGCTTTTCCGGTGGTGAACCGCTGGTGCGGCAGGATCTCGCCGAGCTGATTCATGAAGCGCGGCAGTTGGGTTTTTACACCAACCTGATCACTTCCGGCATCGGCCTGACTGAGCAAAAAATCAGCGACTTCAAGAAGGCTGGTCTCGATCACATCCAGATCAGTTTCCAGGCCAGCGACGAGCAAGTGAACAACCTGCTCGCTGGCTCGAAAAAGGCTTTCGCGCAGAAGCTGGAAATGGCCCGCGCGGTGAAGGCCCACGGTTATCCGATGGTGCTGAACTTCGTCACCCATCGGCACAACATCGACAAGATCGACCGCATCATCGAACTGTGCATTGCGCTTGAGGCCGACTTTGTTGAACTCGCCACTTGCCAGTTTTACGGTTGGGCGCAGCTCAATCGTGTCGGCCTGCTGCCGACCAAAGAGCAATTGGTGCGCGCCGAACGCATCACCAATGAATATCGGGCGAAGCTGGAAGCCGAAGGGCATCCGTGCAAGCTGATTTTCGTCACCCCGGATTACTACGAAGAACGCCCGAAAGCCTGCATGAACGGCTGGGGCAGCATCTTTCTGACGGTCACTCCGGACGGCACCGCCCTGCCCTGCCATGGCGCCCGACAGATGCCGGTACAATTTCCCAATGTGCGCGATCACAGCATGCAGCACATCTGGTACGACTCGTTTGGCTTCAATCGCTTTCGCGGTTACGACTGGATGCCGGAGCCGTGCCGCTCCTGCGACGAGAAAGAAAAAGACTTCGGCGGCTGCCGCTGCCAGGCATTCATGCTCACCGGTGATGCGAGCAACGCTGACCCTGTGTGCAGCAAATCCGAACATCACGGCGTGATCCTCAAGGCCCGCGAAGAAGCCGAGACCGCCACCCAAACCATCGAACAACTGGCCTTCCGCAATGAACGAAACTCGCGCCTCATCGCCAAGGGCTGAGCCTTTCAGCGCTTCGCAAGCCGTCGCTGCCGGCATGGACTTCGCCGAACTTCAGCTCGGCGCCAACGGGTTGTTCTGGAATGAATATCGCCCGGAAGATGCCGCGTGCCGGATCTGGCACTGGCGCGACGGCGTGGCGAAATGTCTGACGCCGAACGGCTTCAGTGTCCGCAGTCGGGTGTACGAATATGGCGGTGGCGCGTTTTGTCTGACGCCGGATGGGGTGGTTTTCGTCGCGGAGGCGGATCAGCAGCTGTATCGGCAGACGCTGGATGGAGCACCTGAGGCGCTGACGTCGGGCGAGTGTCGGTTTGGCGATCTGCATTTTGCGTTCGGCCAAGTGCTGGCGGTCGAAGAACAGCAAGATCAGCATCGGCTCGTAGCAATCGATCTGGCTGACGGGACGCGGCATTCATTGGCTGAAGGCGCGGATTTTTATGCGGCGCCAATCCTTAGTGTGGATGGCCAGCGTTTAGCGTGGATCGAGTGGAGTCGCCCGCATCAGCCATGGACGTCGACTCGGTTGATGGTGGCTGAGCGATTGACTGACGGGGCATTTGGTTCGCCGCGATGCGTTGCCGGCGCCGAGTTTGAAGAGTCCATCCAACAACCGCGATTCGATGCCGAAAATCGCCTGTATTGCCTGACCGATCGTGGTGGATTCTGGCAGCCGTGGGCTGAGACTTCCGACGGTTTGGAACCATTGCCTGCTGCACAAGCCGATCACGCGCCAGCACCGTGGCAACTGGGCGGCTGCACTTGGCTGCCTGTTGATAATTCGTATTTGGCGAGCTGGAGCGAAGGTGGTTTTGGCCGCCTGACGCTCGGTGACGAAGATTTCACGGGTGACTACAGCCGCTTCCGTCATCTCGCTGTGGATGAGCGACTTATCTACTGCATCGCCGCCTCACCGATCAGTCCTTCGGCGGTCATCGCCATTGATCGAACCACGCGAGAAGTGAACGTGCTGGTGGGTGGCGTGGCGCCCTTGCCTGCTGAACGCATCAGTCGTCCGCAAACACTGCGCTACCCAAGTGGTTCAGGCCAAGCTCACGGGTTCTTTTATCCAGCCATGAGCGGCGAGGCAAAACCGCCGCTGGTGGTGTTCATCCACGGTGGCCCGACATCGGCCTGCTACCCGATGCTTGATCCGCGCATTCAGTACTGGACGCAACGTGGCTTCGCCGTTGCTGATCTCAACTATCGCGGCAGCAGTGGATATGGCCGGGAATATCGCCAGGCCTTGTACCTGAGCTGGGGTGAGGTGGATGTCGAGGATGCTTGCGCGGTGGTGAGTTATCTGGCCGAGCAGGGTTTGATCGACGGTGATCGCGCGTTCATTCGGGGCGGCAGCGCAGGCGGTTACACAACGTTGTGTGCGCTGGCGTTCAAGCAGGTCTTCCGCGCCGGCGCCAGCCTTTACGGTGTCAGTGACCCGGTAGCGTTGGCTCGGGCGACGCACAAGTTCGAGGGGGATTATCTGGACTGGCTGATCGGCGATCCCGAACAGGACGCCGAACGCTACGCTGCCCGCACGCCGTTACTGCACGCGAGCAACATCCGCGTGCCGGTGATTTTCTTTCAGGGTGAACTGGACGCTGTGGTTGTCCCGCAACAGACTCGCGACATGGTCACGGCCCTGGAGCAGAACGGCATCCCGGTCGAAGCCCATTACTACCCCGACGAACGCCACGGCTTTCGCCGCGCGACCAATCAGGCGCATGCGCTGGAACAGGAGTGGAAATTCTATCGACGGGTGATGGGATTTACAGACTGAAACCCTCTCCCTGTAGGAGCTGCGGCACGCTGCGATCTTTTGATCCTGATCCTCGAATTAAAATCAAAAGATCGCAGCGTGCCGCAACTCCTACAGGTTTATGCCGCTGACTCAGCGCTTGGCGATGATGTACACCGCATGCACGATCCCCGGAATATACCCGCACAACGTCAGCAGAATGTTCAACCAGAACGCCCCGCCAAACCCGACCTGCAGAAACACACCCAGTGGTGGCAACAGAATAGCGATGATGATGCGAATGAAATCCATGGGGCAGCTCCTGTATGGGGGTTGGCTCACTTGAGCCATACAAGCTAATCGACCTGCGCCGTTCGTCAGGGTTCAGTGCAACTGCCATTTGATCGCCACCACCTCAAAAAAAACGCCCCACGCCAAAAGAATCAGGCGTGGGGCGTGCGTTATACCGCGAGACGGTTCTGGAAATCAGGTAGGAAACTTCAGCTCAGACGGCAATCCCTTTGCGGCATCGCAGTTGTGCGGTGCGCACTCGCGAGAACGCGCGGCCCAGGCGCAGGAGCATTTCGTCGATGTTGGCTTTGCTGACGGTGAGGGCCGGGGTGAAGCGCAGGCAGTTGGCTTGCGGGGCGTTGAGCAGCAGGCCTTCGTGGAGGGCGGCGTGGACCACGGCTTCGGCGGAATCGTCTGACAGGGTCAGTCCGTAGAACAGGCCTTGGCCGCGCAGTTCGCCGTGGTCGTAGCGGTGCGCCAATCGAGCCAGACCCTCGCGCAGGTGCTGACCGTTGTCGTTGACCTGCTGGAGAAAGCTGCGGTCGTGCACGCTGTCGAGCACCACCAGACCGGCGGCTGTCATCAGTGCGTTGCCGTGATGCGTACCACCGAGTTCGCCCGGCTCGAAACAGCAGGCCTTGCCCCGCGCCAGCAGCGCTGCCAAGGGCACGCCGCCGCCAAGCCCTTTACCGAGCACGACGATATCGGCGCGCACGCCGTAGGATTGTTCGGCGAGCAAGGATCCGCAGCGGCCGATGCCCGTTTGCACTTCGTCGAGGATCAGCAGAATGCCCAGTTCTCGGCACAGCCGCTCGACACCTTTGAGGTAATGTTCGGTGGCCGGCACAACCCCGGCATCACTCTGGATCGGTTCAAGCATGATTGCCACGGTTTGCGCATCGACCGCCGCATGCAGCGCCGGCAAGTCGTTGAATGGCACCTGATCGAAACCTGGCAACAGCGGCGCGAAACGGTTGTGCAGGTTGCAACTGTCCGAGGCAGAAATCGTCGCCAGACTACGGCCATGACACCCCTGCTTCGCGACAATAATCCGCGAGGCGCCGCCGCGATGCAGTTGGCCCCATTTGCGCGCCAGTTTGATTGCCGCTTCACAGGCTTCGCTGCCGCTATTGAGCAAGTACGCCTGATCGCTGGCGGTAGCGGCGCACAGACGCTCGGCGAGGTTGAGCATGCCGCGATTATGCAGATTGAAACCGGGGTTGATCAGTGCTTGCGCCTGACTGCTGATGGCTTTGACCAACGCCGAGGGGCTGTGGCCAAGGCTATTGGCGCCACCGGCCTGGGAAAAGTCGAGATAAGCGCGGTCATTACTGTCCCACAACCATGATCCCTGCCCCCGGACGAACACCTGTTGCGGTCGTTCGACGCTGGGCATCAGGCGCTCGACGCTGAGATTTTCGCTGTGGTCAGAAGGATTGGCCTCGAAAGCAAGGTCATCAAGACTCGGCATCTGGCGCCGCAAACTGAACAGATTCATTGAAAAACACCTCGTTTGAGGTGTTTTGAACTGCCTATGTAAACACTATCAAAGCGAACGCTATTCATCGCGCTTTCTGGCCCTGTAAGCCTTGTGAATGCGGTTAGACTAGGCTCACTGACGCCTTCGGGCCATTTCGATTTCCCAGCATTTTCGATAAGCATTACTTATGGATTTCAAACAACTGCGTTATTTCGTCGCGGTCTACGAAGAAGGCCATGTCGGCCGTGCCGCTGAACGCCTGTCGATCTCGCAACCGGCGCTGTCGCAGCAGATTCGCCAGCTCGAACAGAACCTTGACGTCACCCTGTTCGAGCGCAGCAGCAAACGCCTGCTGCCCACCCTCGCCGCGCATACGTTGTACAACCACGCACTGCCGCTGCTTGATGGTCTGCAACGGGCGCGCGAGGCATTGGGCAACTTCAAGGGCCAGGCATTGCGCACGCTGGCGATTGGCGTGCTGCAAACGGTGCACACCAGTCTGGTGCCGCAAATGCTCGAGCGGGTGCGCAAGGCGCAGCCGCATCTGGTGGTGCAGATTTACGAATTGACCGGGCTTGAGATCGAACGACGTCTGCTCAATGGCTCCCTGGATATCGGCATCAGTTATCTCCCGCCGCGCCAACCGGGCTTGCACGGCGTGATGCTCTACGAAGACGAACTGACACTGGTGATCCCGGCGGATCATCCGCTGCGCGAATTCAAGAAAGTCTCGATGCGCCAGGCCGCTGAATTGCCGATGTTGCTATTGGGCGAAGAGTTTCAGATCCGCCAGATCTGGCAGGCACAACTCACTGCCCTTGGGCGACGTCCGCAGGTGCAGGCCGAGCTGAATAATATGGTGGGGATTCTCGACAGTCTGCCGCACACCAAACTGGCGACGGTGCTGCCGGGTCGTTCGCAGAAGGAATACGACGATCAGGACCTGTTGTGGAAACCGCTGAGCGAACCACGGGTGCCACTGAAGGTTGGTTTGGTCTGTCGTGATGTACAGCGCCAGCAAGCACCTTTGGCGCTGTTGCAGACATTGCTGGAGGAAGTGATACAGCGCGAAGTGAGGCCTGAGCAGGAACCTCTGGCCTGATCACTTTTCTGCGGGCAAAAGAAAACCCCGCCGAAGCGGGGCTTTGCAGACTGTTTCCCTGACATCCATTTCACTCCGCCACCCTGGCAGAATCCTACGTGTCCGTGTTGTTGCTTTGCGCTTCCTGCGCGACGTCCATGAAATGTAGATTAGCCGTGGATCCAATCTACGCATATGGGAGAACAGCAGCACGTCATGTAAGAGAATGCTTACATGACGCTATCGCATCAGAATTGCGCTGCATCCAACAGGAACAACGACTCGCTACCGGCCTTCACTGAGGCGCTCAACGAGTGGATGCGCGGCAGCAGACGGGCGAAGTAGAAGCGCGCAGTGCCAAGCTTGCTGGCGTAGAAATCGTCCTGCGTTTCTTTGCCCAGCGAAGCCTTGGCCATCAGTGCCCACATGTAGGCGTACGCCGTGTAACCGAACGCTTGCAAATATTCGACCGAAGCCGCGCCGATTTCGTTCGGATTGTTTTTCGCCCGATCCAGCAACCACGACGTCAGTTCGTCGAGGGTGTCGACAGCGTCGTTCAACGGTCTGGTGAATTCGCCCAGATCGGCACTGGCCGTTGCGGAGAAATGACGGATCTCGTCAGCAAACAATTTGTAGAACGCGCCGCCGCTGCCGACGATCTTGCGACCAACCAGGTCCAGCGCCTGAATGCCGTTGGTGCCTTCATAGATCTGGGTGATGCGCACGTCACGCACCAGTTGCTCCTGCCCCCACTCGCGGATGTAACCGTGGCCGCCGAAAATCTGCTGGCCGTGCACGGTGGTTTCCAGACCCAGATCGGTAAGGAAAGCCTTGGCCACTGGCGTCAGCAGAGCAACCAGATCCTCAGCACGCTTACGCGTTGTAGCGTCTTCACTGAACTTGGCAGTGTCGAGTTGCATCGCCACGTAGGTGGAGAACGCACGGCCGCCCTCGTTCGAGGCTTTCATGGTCAGCAGCATGCGCCGCACGTCCGGGTGGACGATGATCGGGTCAGCGACTTTGTCTTTGTTCTGCGCGCCGGTTGGCGAACGGCTTTGCAGACGGTCGCGGGCGTATTCAACGGCGTTCTGGTACGAACGCTCACCAGTCGCCAGGCCTTGGATACCAACGCCCAGCCGCTCGTAGTTCATCATGGTGAACATCGCGGCCAAGCCTTTGTTTGGCTCGCCGACCAGATAACCGACAGCTTCGTCGAAGTTCATCACGCAGGTCGCGGACGCCTGGATGCCCATTTTATGTTCGATCGAACCGCAGTTCGCCGGGTTGCGTGCGCCCAGGCTGCCGTCGGCATTGACCATGAACTTCGGCACCAGGAACAGCGAAATGCCTTTCGGGCCCGCCGGGGCATCTGGCAGTTTGGCCAGCACCAGGTGAATGATGTTTTCGGTAAGGTCGTGTTCGCCACCGGTGATGAAGATCTTGGTGCCGCTGACCTTGTAGGAACCGTCGGCCTGAGGCTCGGCCTTGGTGCGAATAATCCCCAGGTCGGTGCCGGCGTGCGGCTCGGTCAGGCACATCGAACCGGCCCAGACGCCGGCGTACATGTTCGGCAAGTAGGCGGCTTTCAGCTCTTCGCTGGCGTGGGCGTTGATCGACAGGCAGGCGCCAGCGGTCAGCATCGGGTACAGACCGAAGGACAGGCTGGCAGAGTTGACCATTTCTTCAACTTGGGCCGAGACGGCTTTGGGCATGCCCATGCCGCCGTATTGCGGATCGCCACCGACGCCAACCCAACCGCCTTCAGCATAAGTCTGATAAGCCTGTGGGAAACCGGCCGGGGTGGTGACGGCACCGTCCGACCAGTGACAACCTTCTTCGTCAGCCGCACGGCTCAGAGGCGCGATGCTTTTGCTGGTGACCTTGCCGGCCTCTTCGAGAATGGCTTCAACGGTTTCGGCGTCGACGGTCTCGGCCAGCGCTGGCAGTTCGGCCCAGAGTTTGGCGACTTCGAACACTTCATTGAGGACGAAGCGCATATCGCGCAGCGGCGCTTTGTAGTCAGCCATGGCAAACCTCGCAAGATCTAAACAGGTGATTCGTGGAATGGTGTTTTCGTTGAGGCGGAGTGTACCTCAACAACTTTTGCGACACATAGGGTCAACCGGTGACTGATTTGTTATTTTTAGTCACCACAAAAAAGATCGCAGCCTTCGGCAGCTCCTACAGAGAAATTAGATCCCGTGTAGGAGCTGCCGAAGGCTCGGGCCGCGATCGGACGATCTTTTGATCTTCCTTAAAGCGCAAACACCTCCGCCGGCAACTTCATCAAACAATCACTCCCCGCCTCGATCGCCGCTCGATGCGCCGCCGTACGCGGCAACAATCGCTTGAAGTAAAACTCGCTCGTCGCCAATTTGCCCCGCAGGTAATCCGCCTCACCCTCGCCCGCTTCCAGTTGCGCCTGCGCCACCAACGCCATGCGCAACCACAGATAACCGAGAATGATGTAACCGCTGTACATCAGGTAATCCACCGACGCCGCGCCCACTTCATCCGGATTCTTCATCGCCGCCATGCCGACCTTCATGGTCAGGTCGCCCCACTGCTGGTTCAACTGATTGAGTTGCGCAACGAAACTGCCCAGTTGCGGATGCTCGGCGTTGGCTGCGCAGAATTTGTGGACGATTTTGGTGAAGCCACGCAGCAACTTACCCTGACTGCCCAGCACCTTACGTCCGAGCAGATCCAGCGCCTGAATGCCATTGGTGCCTTCGTAGATCGGTGCAATCCGACAGTCGCGAACCAACTGCTCCATGCCCCACTCGCGAATAAAACCGTGGCCACCAAACACCTGCATGCCGTGGTTGGTCACTTCCAGCCCGGTGTCGGTCATGAACGCCTTGCAGATCGGCGTGAGGAACGCCAACAGGTCTTCCGCCTCCTGCCGTGCCTCGGCGTCGCTGCTCAGATGCGCGACATCGAGCAACTGCGCGGTGAAGTAGGTCAACGCGCGGTTGCCTTCGTTGAAAGCTTTCATGGTCAGCAACATGCGCCGCACGTCCGGGTGGACGATGATCGGGTCGGCCGCTTTTTCCGGGGCTTTGGCGCCAGTCAGTGAGCGCATCTGCAAGCGGTCGTTGGCGTATTTGATCGCGCCCTGAAAGCTTGCCTCGCCCAGACACAACCCCTGCATGCCGGTGCCGAGCCGCGCGTGGTTCATCATGGTGAACATGCAGTTCAGGCCCTTGTTCGGTTCGCCGATCAGGTAGCCCTTGGCGCCGTCGAAGTTGAGCACGCAAGTGGCCGACGCTTTGATGCCCATCTTGTGCTCGATCGAACCGCAAGACACGCCGTTGCGCTCGCCTGCTTCGCCCGCCGCATCCGGCAAGAACTTCGGCACGATAAACAGCGAAATCCCTTTGGTCCCTGCCGGCGCGTCCGGCAGTTTCGCCAACACCAGATGGATGATGTTGTCGCTCATGTCGTGCTCGCCGGCAGAGATGAAAATCTTGCTGCCGGTGACCGCATAACTGCCGTCAGCCTGAGGCACGGCGCGGGTCTTGATGATGCCCAGGTCAGTGCCGCAGTGGGCTTCGGTCAGGCACATGGTGCCGGTCCATTGCCCGGCGGTGAGTTTGCTCAGGTAAGTTTCTTTTTGCTCGGCAGTGCCGTGGGCATGGATTGCCGACATCGCTCCGTGGGTCAGGCCCGGGTACATGCCCCAGGAGGTGTTGCTGGAGCCGACCATTTCGCTGATCACCAATCCCAGCGAACTCGGCAAGCCCTGGCCGCCATACACCGGATCCGCCGCCAGACCATGCCAGCCGCCCTCGACGTATTGTGCGAAGGCTTGCTTGAAGCCTGTAGGCGTTGTCACCACACCGTTGTCGAAATGGCAGCCCTCTTCGTCACCGCTGCGATTGAGCGGCGCGAGGACGTTCTCGCAGAACTTCGCACCCTCTTCGAGAATCGCGTTGATCATGTCCGGGCTGGCGTCGTGGGCGCCGAGGGCGGCGTAGTTGCTGTGAAAGTCGAAGACGTGGTCGATCAGAAAGCGCATGTCGCGCAGGGGAGCTTTGTACTCAGGCATGGTGGCTTCTCCGTCAGCAGATTTCTCCAACCTACTGCTGGCCACCACGCCCCACAATCACTGTGCAGACGCTGAATGCGCCGTCATCACTCAACCTGCGGCCGTGTCCATGCGCACCGCGCCGCGGCGGTTTTGTCCGTATGCCACCACGCAGTTACGCCCCGCGCCCTTAGCGGCGTAAAGCGCCTCGTCGGCGGACTTCAGCACTTGCTCCGGATTGCGCTGTTCCACTCGTTCGGCGACGCCGATGCTCACCGTCACCGATACGCTGGAGGCACCCGAGCCGGCCCGGCGCTGACGACCCTGTTGATCATCCTGCGGACGGTTTTCCTGATTGCGCAATTGAATGCTGTAGGAAGCAATCGACTCGCGGATCACTTCCAGATGCGGCATGCACTCCTCAAGGGTTTTGCCTGCAAACACCAAGGCGAATTCCTCACCACCATAGCGATACGCCCTACCGCCACCGCTGATTTTCGCCAGTTTGCTGGCGACCAGACGCAGCACCTGGTCACCGACATCGTGGCCATGGGTGTCGTTGAATTTCTTGAAGTGATCGACGTCACTCATCGCCAACACGTAGTTACGACCGAGGCGTTGCATGCGTTCGTTAAGTGCGCGGCGGCCCGGCAGACCGGTGAGTTCGTCGCGGAAGGCCATTTGATATGCCTCATGCGCAACTGCTGCGGCAATCATCAGCATCACCTGGCTGCACATGATGTTCAGGGTGAACGGCAGGATGAAGGTTTTCGGCAGCATCCAGAACACCCCGAGCAAGCCGACCAGTTGCGCCGCGTGCAGTGGGCGCGGATTGCGCCAGTATTGCCAGGCGAGCAACAGAAATGCCGAGATAAACACGGGATAGGACAGTTGGATCAGACTCATCCACGCACCGTGCAGTGCTGGCCAGCGAATCTCCGACAGCCAGATCAGCAGCGCCTGGGGATAACTTTGCTCAAGGCCCAACGCGACGCTGCCGAATGCCAGTAAAACGGCAAACCGCGCCACCATGTCCTGAAACAGATGCGTGCGCTCCTGCCACGCGGCGAAGAGGCCGAACAGTAAGGGCAGCAACAGGCAGACCAGATGAAACACTACCGCAGCGTCTTCGCGGACCTTGCCGTTGTCACGGTAATAATCGGTCTGGGTATCGAGGAGAAAGTAGGCGATGTACACCGTGAGCATCAGAAACAGTTCACGCTGACGGCGGTAAACCGCGCAATAAGCACCACCCAACAACAGCACCAACGTCGGCAACACATTGAACAGCGAAGTGAAGAACACGTTGAGGTCTTTGACGTACGCAGCCGCCAACCCCGCGAGTAATAAAAGCAGTGAAGGTAGGAAATGACTGAAACGTACAGCGGAAGAACGCGGCAAGGGTAAAGCTCCGACCCGTCATGGCAAAGAGATGGCATTGTGCCTGCAAAGTGCAGCCAAGCCCACACAATGTGATCCAGATCACACACTGTCTCTTTAACGGCCGGAAGCTCGACTATCTGAGCGATTCGCCAACAAAAAAACCGCTGCCCCCTAACGGGAGCAGCGGTTTTCATAAGACAGCGCTAGAGCTTAGTAACCCAGCGCGAAGTCTTCTTCTTTCATGTCCATCAGGTTGTTGGCGCCCGACAGCATGGTGGCCACGTGCGTACGGGTACGCGGCAGGATGCGCTGGAAGTAGAAGCGCGCAGTTTGCAGCTTGGCGGTATAGAACGCTGCGTCGCCAGTGCCTTCTGCCAGCTTCTCGGCAGCCAGACGCGCCATGTCGGCCCAGAAGTAAGCCAGGCAGGCATAACCGGAGTACATCAGGTAATCCACGGAGGCCGCGCCGACTTCTTCGCGATCTTTCATGGCAGCCATACCGACCTTCATGGTCAGCTCGCCCCACTCTTTGTTGATTGCCGCCAACGGTGCGACGAACTCTGCAACGGCTTCGTTGCCTTCGTTGTTCTGGCAGAACTTGTGGACGATCTTGGTGAAGCCTTTCAGAGCTTCGCCTTGAGTCATCAGCACTTTACGGCCGAGCAGGTCGAGCGCCTGAATACCGGTGGTGCCTTCGTACAGCATCGAAATGCGGCTGTCGCGAACGTTCTGCTCCATGCCCCACTCGGCGATGAAGCCGTGGCCGCCGTAGATCTGCACGCCGTGGTTGGCGGATTCGAAACCGACTTCGGTCATGAACGCCTTGGCGATCGGAGTCATGAAGGCCAGCAGTGCGTCGGCTTTCTTCTTCTCTTCTTCGTCCACACCGTATTTGACGATGTCGACCTGTTTGGCGGTGAAGTACACCATCGCACGGTTGCCTTCGGCGAACGCCTTCATGGTCAACAGCATGCGGCGTACGTCAGGGTGCACGATGATCGGGTCAGCGGCTTTTTCCGGCGCTTTCGGGCCAGTCAGGGAGCGCATTTGCAGACGATCGCGAGCGTATTTCAAGCCACCCTGGAAACCGATTTCGGCGTGGGCCAGACCTTGCAGCGCGGTGCCCAGACGTGCGGTGTTCATAAAGGTGAACATGCAGTTCAGGCCTTTGTTCGCCGGGCCGATCAGGTAACCGGTAGCGCCGTCGAAGTTCATCACGCAAGTGGCGTTGCCGTGGATGCCCATCTTGTGTTCCAGCGAACCGCAGGTCACTGCGTTGCGCTCACCGACAGTGCCATCGGCATTCGGCATGAACTTTGGAACGATGAACAGCGAGATGCCTTTGGTGCCAGCCGGCGCGTCCGGCAGGCGAGCCAGCACGATGTGGACGATGTTGTCGGCCATGTCGTGTTCACCGGCCGAGATGAAGATCTTGGTGCCGGAGACTTTGTAGGAACCATCAGCCTGAGGTTCGGCCTTGGTACGCAGCATGCCCAGGTCGGTGCCGCAGTGCGGTTCGGTCAGGCACATGGTGCCGGTCCATTCGCCGGAAACCAGTTTGGTCAGATAGGCTTCTTGCTGCTCAGGGGTGCCGTGCTCGGAGATGGTGTTCATCGCGCCGTGCGACAGGCCTGGGTACATGCCCCACGACCAGTTGGCTTCACCAACCATTTCGCTCACTGCCAGACCCAGCGACTCAGGCAGGCCTTGACCGCCGTGCTCGACGTCGTGAGCGAGGCTCGGCCAGCCGCCTTCGACGAATTGCTTGTAAGCCTCTTTGAAGCCGGTCGGGGTTTTCACGCCGGACTCGCTCCAGGTGCAACCTTCGAGGTCGCCCACGCGGTTCAGCGGTGCCAGTACCTGCTCACAAAACTTGGCGCCTTCTTCGAGAATGGCGTCAACCATGTCCGGAGTTGCGTCTGCGCAAGCCGGAAGGCTCTGATAGTGCGCTTCGTAGCCGAGCAGCTCGTCACGAACGAAGCGAATATCACGCAAGGGGGCCTTGTAGTCAGGCATAGCGATAAACCTCTGCTGATGTAACCGGGAATGAACGACCGTGTTGATTTGTTGTGACGGTCAAACAGTTGTTTGAAACATACGTTTACGCCGAAATCTTGTCAAGCATCGATCTTTTGCCGTTCGTCATCAGATTTTTAAAACGTCGGACACAGCAAAACGCCATGCACTCGAACGAGCCACGGGCGCTGAAAAAAGATTAGTTGAGGGAGAAGGACTTACAACAAAAAACGCCGCGAAAGGTCGCGGCGTTCAGCGTGCAGAAGACAAGAAAATCAGGCGAACGTATCGATGATCGTACCGAGCACTTCATCGGAAGCCTTGGCGACTTTCACACCCAGCTCTGCCTGGATCTTGCCCTGAGACATCTCGACCACATTGCTGGCCAGATCCGATTGCTGGGCACGATCGACACCACGCAGACGATCGATTTGCACTTCGGACGACTGGCTGGTCACCGAGCGTTCGATGGTGTTGTTGGCTATCTGGCTGGCCGCCTGATCGACGCGGTTCTGACCGCTCTGGATCGAGCTCAAACCTGCATAAAAAGCTGTGTTACCGGAGATTTCCATAACAGTTCTCATCCTTGGGAAGGATCAACGACCGCCATTGAAGCAGAGGCGTCAGAAAAACACCCGTCAAAAACACTAATGGCACAGTGCCTGCCCATAGAGAAAAGCTTAGTCGAGCAGATCCAGCTGTAAATGATCTGCCACCGCTTCTGCACTCAAGGCCTTGAGTTTAGGCACGCGTCCAAGACACGGTGCCGGAATCCGCTCAGCCAGCGTCGCGAGATTCTCCTCCAGCCGCGAAGTCTTCGGGTCGATGATATTCGCCACCCATCCCGCCAGTTGCAAACCATCACGGGCAATCGCCTCGGCCGTCAGCAAGGCATGACTGATACACCCCAACCGCACGCCCACCACCAGAATCACCGGCAGCTTCAGCGCAATCGCCAGATCCGACAGATTATCCTGATCGGCCAAAGGCACTCGCCAGCCACCCGCGCCCTCGATCAGAGTGAAATCGGCGTTCATCGCCAGAATTTCGCGCATCGGTGCCAGCAGCGATTGCACGGTCAAAGCCACGCCCGCCTCTCGCGCCGCCAAATGCGGAGCGATCGCCGGTTCGAACGCCACCGGATTGACCTGTTGATAACTCAGCGGCAACGAACATTCGGCCAGCAGCGCCAACGCATCGGCATTGCGCAACCCCTTGGGCGTCACTTCGCACCCGGATGCCACCGGTTTGCCCGCCGCTGTACTCAACCCGGCGGAGCGCGCCGCATGCAGCAACCCGGCGGCAACCGTGGTCTTGCCGACATCGGTGTCCGTTCCGGTAATGAAATAGGCTGCGCTCATACGGGTTTCTCCAACACGGCGTAGACCACCTGATAAGTCGCCGGCAATCCCGACGCCTCACGGAACTGCTCGTAAGCTTCGACCAGCCCGAGAATCCGCGCGCGCCCGGTCAAACCGCCCGGCCGTCCCGGGTTCAGATTGTGCGCACCCAAGGCTTTCAACTCGTGGGTCAAACTGCGCACATCCGGGTAATGCAGTACATGCGCCTGATTCTCTAGACTCAGCGTGCGCAAACCACTCGCCGTGCACAGTTGCTGATAGCGGGCGAACTCGCGGAAGCGGTTGACGTGCACCAGCCCGTCGACCTGCCGCCAGCTATCGCGCAGCTCAAACAACGTCCCTGTACAAAGACTAGCAAACGCAAAGATTCCGCCCGGTTTCAATACGCGAAAGGCTTCGTTGAGCACTGCGTCGAAATCCGCACACCACTGCACCGCGAGGCTGGAGAAGATCAGGTCGCAGGTCGAATCCTGTAACGGCAGCCGTTCCGCATCGCCGGCAATGAAATGCTGCGCGCCACCCAACGGACGTGCGTGCTCGAGCATGCCCTCGGCAATGTCCAGCGCCACACCGTGGCTCTCGGCAAACCGCGAAGCCAACGCGCGGGTGAAGTAACCCGTGCCACAACCGAGATCCAGCCAGCGCGCCGGGACGAAATCCGTCGACAGGCGCTGAATCAACTGTGTACCAACATCACGTTGCAACTCGGCGACGCTGTCGTAACTGGCCGCTGCACGGGAAAAAGACGCTGCGACCTGACGCTTGTCAGGCAAGCCGCCAGGCAGCACAAGAGACAAATCAGTCATCACCGCACTCATGTAAAAAAGCCTGGATTGCACCCGCCAGTCCGTGGGGGTCTTCCAGAAGAAACGCATGACTGGCCTGTTCGATCAGACCAATTTCGATATCCGGCAAAAGCGCGAACAACGCCCCCGCCGCTTCGGCCGGGACCAGACCGTCCTGCCCGCCGAACAAATGAAACTGCGGGCCACGAAACGCCTGCAGCGCCTCGCGGGTGTCGATCTGCGCGAGCAATTCCAGTCCCGCCATCAACGCCGCCGGCGTAGTCTGCGGTACGCCGCCGAGCATCAATCGCGACAAGCCGCGCGGATCCTGCGCACCTTGAGCACACAGCAGCGAGAAACGTTTGAGGGTCATCCGCGAATCAGCCTGGCAACCGGCAAGAAACGCATCGAAGGTCTCACCCGGCATCGCGTTCGGCCAATGTTCATGAGCAACAAAGGAAGGATTGCTCGCCAGCGTCAGCAAACCGCAGCAACGCTCGCCACGCCGTGCCGCCAATTCGGCCGCAAGCATGCCGCCCAGCGACCAGCCGCCCAGCCACACGTCCTGAGGAATGCGCTCGTCGAGTTCGTCGAGCCAGTCTTGCAGGTCGCTGGAATCCAGCTCCGGCAACGGCTCGATTTCAACGTTGAGATGTTCATCGAGCCCCTGCAGTGCCGCCGCCAGAGGCTCCATCGGCGAAATACCGAGGCCCCAGCCGGGCAGCAGAATCAGGCGATTACGCATGGTTTGGCTCCGGCGTCAGTTGGGCAAAGCAATCAGCCAGTCCCTCTAACAATAGCTGCACCTGCGCCTCGCTGTGAGCAGCGGTCAGGGTCACGCGCAGCCGAGCGCTGCCGGCAGGAACGGTCGGCGGGCGAATCGCAGTGACCATCAGCCCACGCTCGCGCAACATCTGCGACAGACGCACCGCGCGCCCGGCATCGCCGATCATGATCGGCTGGATCGGTGTGAAGCTGTCCATCAACTCCAGCCCGATCTGCTCGGCGCCACGGCGGAACTGGCGGATCAACGTCTGCAGATGCGCTCGGCGCCAATGCTCGGTGCGCAGCAGTTCAAGACTTTTCAGCGTTGCACACGCGAGCGCCGGCGGCTGGCTGGTGGTGTAGATGTACGGGCGGGCGAACTGGACCAGACTTTCGATCAGCTCCTCGCTGCCAGCGACAAATGCCCCAGCGGTGCCGAACGCTTTACCAAGGGTGCCGACCAGTACCGGCACATCCTCCTGGCTCAAACCGAAATGCTCGACGATGCCACCGCCATTTGCCCCCAGCGGCCCGAAACCGTGAGCGTCATCGACCATCAGCCATGCACCTTTGGCCTTGGCTTCGCGGGCCAGTGCCGGCAGGTCGGCCAGATCGCCGTCCATGCTGAACACGCCGTCGGTGACCACCAGCGTGTTGCCGGTGGCTTTCTCCAGGCGCTTGGCCAGACTGTCCGCGTCGTTGTGTAGATAGCGATTGAAACGCGCACCGGACAACAAACCGGCATCCAGCAGCGAAGCATGATTGAGGCGGTCTTCCAGCACCGTATCGCCCTGCCCGACCAGCGCAGTGACCGCGCCGAGGTTGGCCATGTAGCCGGTAGTGAACAGCAGCGCACGCGGGCGACCGGTGAGGTCGGCCAAGGCTTCTTCGAGGGCATGATGCGGACTGCTGTGGCCGATCACCAAGTGCGAAGCACCGCCACCGACGCCCCATCGCTGCGCGCCGTGACGCCAGGCTTCGATGACTTGCGGGTGATTGGCCAGGCCCAGGTAATCGTTGTTGCAGAAGGCGAGCAACGGTTTGCCGTCGACCACCACTTCGGGCCCCTGCGGGGACTCAAGCAGCGGGCGCTGGCGATAGAGGTTTTCGGCACGGCGGGCAGCAAGGCGTGCGGCGAGATCGAAAGACATGCAGGCCTCACATCTGAAAAATGACTGTGTAGGAGCTGCCGAAGGCTGCGATCTTTTGATGTTGTTTTTTAAAGACAAGATCAAAAGATCGCAGCCTTCGGCAGCTCCTGCATGGGATCCGTGGGGCGATCAGACGGCGGCGTTGTAGAACTGCTCGCTGCTCTTCTGCTCCACCAACGCCTGCTCGATCGCAGCCTGGTGAACCTCGTCGGCATGCTCTTCACGCGCTTCCGGCTGGATACCCAGACGCGCAAACAATTGCATGTCCTTGTCCGCCTGCGGGTTGGCGGTGGTCAGCAGTTTGTCGCCGTAGAAAATCGAGTTGGCGCCGGCGAAGAACGCGAGCGCCTGCATCTGCTCGTTCATCGCTTCGCGGCCGGCGGACAGGCGCACGTGGGATTGCGGCATGAGAATGCGAGCCACGGCGAGCATGCGGATAAAGTCGAACGGGTCGATGTCTTCGGCATTTTCCAGCGGCGTGCCGGCGACCTTCACCAGCATATTGATCGGTACCGATTCCGGATGCTCCGGCAGATTGGCCAACTGGATCAACAGATTGGCGCGGTCATCCAGCGATTCGCCCATGCCGAGAATGCCGCCGGAGCAGATCTTCATCCCCGACTCACGCACGTAGGCCAGCGTTTGCAGGCGCTCGCTGTAAGTGCGGGTGGTGATGATGCTGCCGTAGAACTCAGGCGACGTGTCGAGGTTGTGGTTGTAGTAATCGAGGCCAGCCTTAGCCAGCGCTTCGGTCTGATCCTGATCGAGGCGGCCGAGGGTCATGCAGGTTTCCAGGCCCATGGCCTTCACGCCTTCGACCATCTTCAGCACGTACGGCATGTCTTTCGCCGACGGGTGCTTCCACGCCGCCCCCATGCAGAAACGTGTCGAGCCGATGGCTTTGGCGCGGGCAGCCTCTTCGAGGACTTTCTGCACCTCCATCAGCTTTTCTTTTTCCAGACCGGTGTTGTAGTGACCGGACTGCGGGCAGTACTTGCAGTCTTCCGGACAGGCGCCGGTCTTGATCGACAGCAGAGTCGAAACCTGAACACGGTTGGCGTTGAAATGTGCACGGTGCACCGTCTGCGCCTGGAACAGCAAGTCGTTGAATGGCTGTACGAAGAGTGCTTTGACTTCGGCCAGAGACCAGTCGTGACGCAGGGTGGCGGTGGTGCTCGCGCTCATGGCTAATTCCTTGGTTATGCTTGCTGGCGGCTGCGGGAACGGAATACCCACAGGCGCTACACGGATGTTCGGCATATTTAAGGAAGAGACATGCGCTGTCAACCACCATGCAAAGAGTCGGTTTACATCTGTTTAAAAAACGTACAAACCTGTTTGTTGTGTGATGAGCCGGCAGAAGCAGAAATGCCAATGTGCGTGGCCTGCGAAACTGAATTGCCCTGGCTCGGCGATCACTGCATCTCCTGTGCTTTGCCGCTTCCCTCCGCCGGTCTGACCTGTGGCGAGTGCCAGCTAGAGCCGCCAGCTTTCGAAGATGTGGTGGTGCCATGGCTGTATGGCTTCCCGGTCGACAGTTTGATTACACGGTTTAAACACAACGCAAAATGGCCGTTTGGCCACCTGCTCGCCGACGTTCTCGGGCAATACCTGCAACATCGCTTCGATGAGGGTTTGCCCAGACCCGATGCGTTATTGCCGGTGCCGTTGGCGCGTAAACGTCTGCGCCAACGGGGATTCAATCAGGCTGCGATGCTGGCGCAGTGGCTGAACAAGTCGCTTGATCTGCCAATTGAGGAGACTGTTCTGCGTCGCATCAAAGACACTGATGCCCAACAGGACCTCGATGCCAAGTCGCGTAAACGCAATCTGCATAAAGCCTTCGACCTCATGCCGGACGCGCAGGTGAAAGGCCGGCATCTGGCGCTGGTTGATGATGTGCTGACCACTGGCGCCACTGCGCAGGCGCTTGCGCGTCTATTGATGGACGCTGGCGCTGCGCGGGTCGATGTCTATTGCCTGGCGCGCACGCCGAAACCCGGAAGCTGAAGCCAACACAATCCCCCTGTAGGAGTGAGCCTGCTCGCGATAGCGTCATCAATGCCAACATCTATGCTGACTGAACCACCGCTATCGCGAGCAGGCTCACTCCTACAGGGATTTGGGTTCGGCTTGACTCTCGCGTCGCTAGCGGCCAACTTCCACGTCCACCGCCACAAAAAGCACCCATCCATGTCCATGCCTTCCCTGTTGTCCCAGCACATCGTCCGCCGTCCGCAGCGTATCGCCCTGCTGCAACACATCGCCGAACAGGGCTCGATCACCCGCGCGGCGAAAAGCGCAGGCCTGAGCTACAAAGCGGCGTGGGACGCGATCGATGAGCTGAACAACCTCGCGCAGAAACCGCTGGTCGAGCGTGCCGTCGGCGGCAAGGGCGGCGGCGGCGCGAAACTCTCCAGCGAAGGCGAGCGCGTTTTGCGTCTGTACCAAAAATTGCAGGCCTTGCAGGCGCAGGTGCTGGAGGCAGCGGAAGATGCCAGCGACCTCGATCTGCTCGGTCGGTTGATGCTCAGAACCAGCGCGCGCAATCAGTTGCACGGCAAAGTCGTGGCAATCGAAACGCAGGGCCGTAATGACCTGATCCGCCTCGAACTGGCCGAAGGGCTGTGCCTCGACGCGCAGATCACCCACGACAGCACCGTGCATCTGGAGCTGCAAGCCGGTACCGAAGTGGTGGCCCTGATCAAGGCCGGCTGGCTGGAATTGCTCGGCAACGATCAGTCTGCAACGTCTGGTCACAATCTTCTAAAGGGCACCATCGAAGCGATTCTCGACGCCGAAGACGGCCCGAGCGAAGTGCGGATTACCCTGCCCAACGGCCATACCCTCTGCGCCCTGGCTGAGCCGCTCGACTTGCGCACGCGCGGATTGAGCGTGGAACAACCGGTGCAGGTGCAGTTTTCGCCGTCCAACGTGCTGATCGGCACACCGCTGTAATCAGGCGCTGCAACGAAAGCGTCATCGACGCTCATTAAGGTGGCTGCCAAAACCAAGCAGGGAGCCTGATGTGAGCCTATTAGAAGAAAACCAATCCACTGACCTGGAAAAAATGGTCGGCCTCAGCCGTCGCGGTTTCATCGGCGCCGGTGCGCTGTGCGGTGCGGCGATGTTCCTCGGCGGCAGCCTGTTGAGCCGCAGCGCGCTGGCCACAGGCATTAGCGCCGGCAACAGCCGTTTGCTCGGCTTCGAGAGCATTCCTGCCGCGACCACCGACGTCATCACACTGCCCAAAGGCTACAAGTCTTCGGTGCTGATCAGTTGGGGCCAGCCCCTGCAAAAGAACGGCCCGGCGTTCGACCCGAGCGGTAACGGCACCGCTGCCGCACAGGAAGTGCAGTTCGGCGACAACAACGACGGCATGAGCCTGTTCGCCTTCCCCGACGACCGCAACCGCGCGTTGATGGCGATCAACAACGAATACACCAACTACCGCTACCTCTACCCGCACGGCGGCATGCCGCAATCGGCCGAAGACGTGCGCAAGGCACTGGCTTGCGAAGGCGTGTCGGTGATTGAAGTGCAACGCAAGAACGGTCAGTGGCAGTTCGTTCAAGGTTCGCGCTACAACCGGCGCATCCACGGCAACTCGCCGCTGCGTATCAGCGGCCCGGCGGCCGGTCACGATCTGATGAAGACCGCTGCCGACAAGCACGGCAAGAAAGTCCTTGGCACGTTCCAGAACTGCGCCAACGGTAAAACTCCGTGGGGCACCTATCTGACCTGCGAAGAAAACTTCACCGACTGCTTCGGCAGCAGCAATGCCCAGCAGCAGTTCGACCCTGCGCAAAAACGCTACGGCGTCTCGGCTGCCAGCCGCGAAATCAACTGGCACCCGTACGACCCGCGCTTCGACATGGCGAAGAACCCCAACGAACTCAACCGTCACGGCTGGGTGGTCGAGATCGATCCGTTCGATCCGCAATCGACCCCGGTCAAACGCACCGCACTGGGCCGCTTCAAACATGAAAACGCCGCCCTGGCCGAGACCGACGACGGTCGCGCCGTGGTGTACATGGGCGACGACGAGCGTGGCGAATTCATCTACAAATTCGTCAGCCGTGACCGCATCAACCATCGCAACGCCAAGGCCAACCGCGACATTCTCGATCACGGCACCCTGTACGTGGCGAAATTCGATAATGGCGACAGCAACCCCGATCACCCGAAAGGCCAGGGCCAGTGGATCGAGTTGACCCACGGCAAAAACGGCATCGATGCCAGCAGCGGCTTTGCCGATCAGGCTGAAGTGCTGATCCATGCGCGCCTTGCCGCCAGCGTGGTTGGCGCAACGCGCATGGACCGTCCGGAATGGATCGTCGTCAGCCCCAAGGATGGCCAGGTTTACTGCACCCTGACCAACAACGCCAAGCGTGGCGAGGACGGCCAGCCGGTGGGTGGGCCGAACCCGCGTGAGAAAAACGTCTACGGGCAGATTCTGCGCTGGCGCACCGACCGTGACGATCACGCGTCGAAGACGTTTGCCTGGGACCTGTTTGTGGTCGCTGGCAACCCGGGCGTGCACGCCGGGACGCCGAAGGGCGGCTCGAAGAACATCACCCCGCAGAACATGTTCAACAGCCCGGATGGCTTGGGTTTCGACAAGGCTGGGCGCTTGTGGATTCTCACCGATGGTGATTCGAGCAACGCCGGCGACTTTGCCGGGATGGGCAACAACCAGATGCTCTGCGCAGATCCGAAGACCGGTGAGATTCGCCGGTTCATGGTCGGGCCGATTGGTTGCGAGGTGACGGGGATCAGCTTCTCGCCGGATCAGAAAACCCTGTTTGTCGGGATTCAGCATCCGGGGGAGAACGGCGGTTCGACCTTCCCTGAGCATTTGCCGAATGGCAAGCCACGGTCTTCGGTGATGGCGATTACCCGCGAAGACGGCGGGATCGTCGGCGCCTGACAGGCCCTCATCGCGAGCAAGCTCACTCCTACATTTGGCATGCGTGCGTTCCCCTGTAGGAGTGAGCCTGCTCGCGATGGCGTCAGCACAGACACCAACCACCTGCCCCGCTGCCATCTGCGCTACCATGCTGGGCCGGACGCGGCAGCCTGCTGCGCGCAGGAGTCAGCATGGCCCACCCGTTTGAAACCCTCACACCCGACCTCGTGCTCGATGCCGTTGAAAGCATCGGCTTCCTCAGCGATGCGCGCATCCTGGCGCTCAACAGCTACGAAAACCGTGTCTATCAGGTCGGCATCGAAGACTCCGAACCGCTGATCGCCAAGTTCTACCGCCCGCAGCGCTGGACCAACGAAGCCATCCTCGAAGAACACAAGTTCACCTTCGAACTGGCCGACGTCGAAATCCCGGTGGTGGCGCCGCTGATCCACAACGGCGAAACCCTGCACGAACATGCCGGTTTCCGCTTCACGTTGTTTCCGCGTCGCGGCGGCCGGGCGCCGGAGCCGGGCAATCTTGACCAGCTGTATCGCCTCGGTCAGTTGCTCGGGCGCATTCATGCGGTTGGCGCGACCAAGCCCTTCGAACACCGTGAAGCCCTCGCCGTGCAGAACTTCGGCCACGCCTCGCTGAACACCTTGCTCGAAGGCAATTTCATTCCGAAAAGCCTGCTGCCGGCCTACGAGTCCGTCGCCCGCGACCTGCTCAAACGCGTGGAAGATGCCTACGCCAACACACCGCACCAGAACATCCGCATGCACGGCGATTGCCACCCCGGCAACATGATGTGCCGTGACGAAATGTTCCACATCGTCGACCTCGACGACTGCCGCATGGGCCCTGCGGTGCAGGACATCTGGATGATGCTCGCCGGTGATCGTCAGGAATGCCTGGGGCAGTTGTCGGAATTGATGGATGGCTACAACGAGTTCCACGATTTCGATCCGCGTGAACTGGCGCTGATCGAACCGTTGCGTGCCTTGCGCCTGATGCACTACAGCGCCTGGCTGGCGCGGCGCTGGGATGATCCGGCGTTCCCGCACAGCTTTCCGTGGTTTGGCACCGAGCGTTATTGGGGCGATCAGGTGTTGGCGCTGCGTGAGCAACTTTCAGCACTGAATGAAGAGCCACTGAAACTTTTCTGATCCGCCTCCATCCTCTGTAGGAGTGAGCCTGCTCGCGATAGGGTTTTATCAGTCAACGAAAATGTTGAATGTCAGAGCGCTATCGCGAGCAGGCTCACTCCTACATTTGTTCGGTGTTCACAATTTCCCGACCTATCCGCTAAGGCATTCGTAGACAAACCTCCTTACAATCCCTCCTTTGTCAGCTGCCTAAGCAAGGACTCTGCATGCAAGCCGCCAACCCGCGTCGCGGGTACATTCTGGGCCTGAGTGCCTACATTATCTGGGGCCTGTTCCCGATCTACTTCAAAGCCATCGCCGAGGTGCCGGCGGTCGAGATCATCATCCATCGGGTGCTGTGGTCGGCGCTGTTCGGCGCGCTGCTGCTGATGGTGTGGAAACACCCGGGCTGGTGGCGCGAACTGCTGGACAACCCGAAACGTCTGGCAATTCTGGCGTTGAGCGGGACGTTGATCGCGGCCAACTGGCTGACCTATGTGTGGTCGGTGAACAACGGACGCATGCTCGAGGCCAGCCTCGGTTACTACATCAACCCGCTGGTCAACGTGCTGTTGGGGATGTTGATTCTTGGTGAGCGTCTGCGGCGGATGCAGTGGCTCGCGGTCGGTTTGGCGGCGGTTGGTGTGGCGCAGCAGGTATGGCAAGTCGGCAGTCTGCCGTGGGTGTCGCTGGTGCTGGCGTTGACCTTCGGTTTCTACGGCCTGATTCGCAAACAGGCACCGGTCAAGGCGTTGCCAGGGCTGGTGGTGGAAACCTGGATGCTGGTGCCGATTGCCATTGCCTGGCTGCTGTTCAACCAGACCGCGACCAGCGCGCAACCGGAGTTCTGGACCACGTCCCAAGCCTGGTGGCTGGTGGCGGCCGGCCCGGTGACATTGGTGCCGCTGGTGTGCTTCAACGCCGCCACGCGCCACTTGCCTTACACCACCATCGGCTTCCTGCAATACCTGGCGCCGACCCTGGTGCTGTTGCAAGCCGTGCTGTTGTTCGGTGAGCATCTATCGTCCAGCACACTGATCGCGTTCATCTTCATTTGGGCCGGTCTGGCCGTTTATAGCGTTGACGCCGTGATCAGTTTGCGCCGGCGCAGTTGATCAAAAAACGCACAAACCCTCGCAGGCCGCGGTTCTCGTGGCCTGCATCGTTCTTTCCCAAGGTTATCCACAGCGTGATCCCCGCCGTTTGTGCGCAAGTCACTGAATGTTGGCGGTTTTTTGATCAACTCCAGCAAAGCCACGGCGGGCCTGGCGATGCGGGCAGTCTCTACAGGTTATCCACAGGCAGGTGCACGTTTAAACTGGATAACCCGGGAGACGCTCAAAGGTCAGTGCGTAACACCAGTTCGACCATCAGATCATCGGCCAGGGTTTCCAGGCGCGACTGCAAGACGTCGAGTGACAAAGTCAGCGGTACCGCGAGAATCGCCTCAGCATGGAACAGCGGCTCGCTGCTCATCGGTGCCGGGCGCACTTCCGTCACCAGCCGTTCAAGGTTGACGCCCTGCTCGCTCAAAAGCCGTGTGATGTCGCGGACGATGCCAGGCCGATCATTGCCCACCAACTCCATGGCGATCGGCTTCCATGTGCAGGACTGCTCAATGCCACTCTCGGCAATCAATACGCGAATGCCATGCGTCGACAATGCTTGTAGGGAATCGACTAATTCGTCGTAAGCCTCTGCCGGCACGCCCACCCGAAGAATCCCGGCGAACTGCCCGGCCATCCGCGACATGCGACTTTCCAGCCAGTTACCGCCGTGCTCGGCGATGCATTGGGCGATGCGCTCGACCTGTCCGGGCTTGTCCGGGGCAAAAACGGTGAGTACGAGATGGTCCATGGCGTCGCCCTCTTGTCATGACTTTTGTTGTAGAAGGGGAAGTATAGGCAAGGGTCGATTTTGCGTTGAGGCGACCGACGCTTTCGCGAGCAGGCTCGCTCCCACATAAACCGCTGCCATAGCAGCCAAATAGTATTTATGTGTACAACTTTTGATATTTAGCTGGAACAATCCAATGGTTTTTTGAGAACATCCTGTTCCGCGATGTGACCGCAATGCGACATGAGGTCGCAGAACGACGTAATTAGTCTGATTTTCACAAGCGCAACTCATCATGTAGTATGCCGCAGCGCGCACTACATAACGCTGGATCGATGTCTGCCCAAGGCATGTTCGCAACCCTGAAAGCCCCGTCAGCAAGGCCCCAAGCCTTTGATTGGTCCCAGCCCAGCCGCCAGCAATGGCATGTACTGGTCGGCAGGTTTGTGGTTTAAATGGCCAGAGGCTTCATTGTCAAAATTGAAGAGCTGAAAAGCGAAATAGCTGAGCAGAGTGAGGCAAGCAATGACTGAACACGTTCAAGTCGGTGGCCTGCAGGTCGCCAAAGTCCTGTTCGACTTCGTGAACAACGAAGCCATTCCCGGTACCGGCCTCACCGCCGAAAAATTCTGGGAAGGTGCCGACAAGGTCATTCATGACCTGGCGCCGAAGAACAAAGCCCTACTCGCCAAACGCGATGACTTCCAGGCTCGTATTGACGCTTGGCACCAGGAACGCAACGGTCAGGCGCACGACGCCGTGGCCTATAAAGCCTTCCTGCAAGAAATCGGTTATCTGCTGCCAGAAGCGGCTGATTTCCAGGCAACGACGCAAAACGTCGATGATGAAATCGCCCGTACCGCCGGCCCGCAACTCGTTGTGCCGGTGATGAACGCCCGCTTCGCTCTCAATGCTTCGAACGCCCGCTGGGGTTCGCTGTATGACGCCCTCTACGGCACCGACGCGATCAGCGAAGACGGTGGCGCGGAAAAAGGCAAAGGCTACAACAAGGTGCGTGGCGACAAAGTCATCGCCTTCGCCCGAGCCTTCCTCGACGAAGCTGCGCCATTGGCTGCTGGCTCCCATGTCGATTCGACCGCCTACAAAATCGCTGACGGCAAACTGCTGGTCACCCTCAAGGGCGGCAGCAACACTGGCCTGCGCGATGACGCACAACTGATCGGTTTCCAGGGCGACGCCAACGCGCCAATCGCGATCCTGCTGAAACACAATGGTCTGCACTTCGAAATCCAGGTCGATGCCACCACCCCGGTTGGCCAGACCGATGCTGCCGGCGTCAAAGACATCCTGATGGAAGCGGCGCTGACCACCATCATGGATTGCGAAGACTCCGTGGCTGCCGTCGATGCCGACGACAAAGTGGTGATCTACCGCAACTGGCTCGGCCTGATGAAGGGCGATCTGGCGGAATCCGTGTCCAAGGGTGGCCAGACCTTCACCCGCACCATGAACCCGGATCGCACCTACGCCGTGCCGAATGGCGGTGAAGTGACGCTGCACGGTCGTTCGCTGTTGTTCGTGCGTAACGTTGGCCATCTGATGACCATCGACGCGATCCTCGATAAAGATGGTAACGAAGTGCCGGAAGGCATTCTCGACGGTCTGGTCACTTGCCTCGCGGCGATGCACAACCTCAACGGCAACACCTCGCGTCGCAACACCCGCACCGGTTCCGTGTACATCGTTAAACCGAAGATGCACGGCCCGGAAGAAGCAGCGTTCACCAACGAGCTGTTCGGTCGCATCGAAGACGTGTTGGGCCTGAAACGCAACACCCTGAAAGTCGGGATCATGGACGAGGAGCGCCGCACCACGGTCAACCTCAAGGCCTGCATCAAGGCTGCCAGTGAGCGCGTGGTGTTCATCAATACCGGTTTCCTCGACCGCACCGGCGACGAAATCCACACCTCCATGGAAGCCGGCCCGGTTGTGCGCAAGGCTGACATGAAGGCTGAGAAGTGGATCGGCGCGTACGAAAACTGGAACGTCGATATCGGTCTGAGCACCGGCCTGCAAGGTCGCGCGCAAATCGGTAAAGGCATGTGGGCGATGCCCGACCTGATGGCGGCGATGCTCGAGCAGAAAATCGCTCACCCATTGGCCGGCGCCAACACCGCTTGGGTTCCATCGCCGACTGCTGCTGCGCTGCACGCGCTGCACTACCACAAGGTCGACGTGTTCGCCCGTCAGGCCGAACTGGCCAAACGTGCGCGTGCTTCGGTAGACGATATCCTGACCATCCCGCTGGCGGTCAATCCGAACTGGACGCCAGAGCAGATCAAGAACGAACTGGACAACAACGCCCAGGGCATTCTCGGTTACGTGGTGCGCTGGATCGACCAGGGTGTCGGCTGCTCGAAAGTGCCGGACATCAATGACGTCGGCCTGATGGAAGACCGTGCCACGCTGCGTATCTCCAGCCAGCACATCGCCAACTGGCTGCGCCACGGTGTCGTCACCGAAGCACAAGTGATGGAAAGCCTCAAGCGCATGGCGCCGGTGGTGGATCGTCAGAACGCCAACGACCCGCTGTACCGTCCACTGGCCCCGAATTTCGACAGCAACATCGCCTTTCAGGCGGCGGTCGAACTGGTAGTCGAAGGCACCAAGCAGCCGAACGGTTACACCGAGCCGGTATTGCACCGTCGTCGTCGCGAGTTCAAGGCTGCCAATGGCCTGTAAATTTGCGTAGATGGTGGATATGAAAAAGCCCTGATCGAGAGATCAGGGCTTTTTTGTTTATGCGGCGGGGCTGGGTTTTCTGGTCGACTTAAGATCCATCCCCCTCACCCCAGCCCTCTCCCCCATGGGGTAGAGGGGAAAGGGAGCAGATCTGTATGCCTTTCAAAATCTGAGCTCGGCTCAGGAATTGCCAAGGATAGAGGGGCAACGGAGCAGATCTTGGTGCTTTTCAAAACCTGAGTTCGGCTGGGAATCTCAGGTCGGTGTACCTCGAACATCCACCGCGGTCAGTCCCCTCTCCCTCCGGGAGAGGGCTAGGGTGAGGGGCTCTTAGGGTTCAATCCCCAATTCATGTTTCACCAGCGCCAACAACTTGCCCGTATCAATCGGCTTGAGCAGAAAATCCACCACGCTCAAATGCATCGCCGCAATCGCGTCTTTCACATCGGCATCGCCGGAGACGATGATGATCGGCATCGCCGCCCGCACCGATTCGCGCACCTGCCGAATCAACTCAAGACCACCGACATGGCCCATACGCAGATCGGTGATGACCAGCCCGATCAAAGGCTTTTCCTCAAGCATTTTCAGCGCCGTTTCGCCACTGGCAGCGGTCAGGCAACGAATGCCGTCCAACGCGAGAATCTCCGACAACAGCTCCCGGGCGTCCTTGTCGTCATCGACGATCAATACGCGCTGCGGTGGAAGATCAGGTTCGAGCATGACTGCACTGAGCGCTTCTCGCTCGGCATCGCTCAAAATATCGTGGTCGGACATGGCGTTCTCTAAGTGTTCAAAACAGTCCCTTGGCAAGTGGTCAGACATCGCTGGGCAGAGCTTCAATGTGCACTTCGTCGGATTTTTTTCCAAGGGGGTAATCGAGGGAATTTCCGACTGTTTGCGTAGGGCATCTCCGAAACTTCGCCAATGGTGGCAAAACCTAGACTTACGTCCAATGGGCACCCTGTCCGTAGGGGCCGACCATGGCCATAACGATCCGACAACAACAATTCGAAAAAGACTGCGGTAATGGTTATGAGTAAAGCGGATGCCTTCACCCAGGCAGGGAAAACCGCGGTATTGCAGAACATTCAGGGCACCCTGCAATTCCTCCAGCGCTTCCCGCCCTTCAATCAGATGGAACACGCCCACCTCGCTTATCTGGTGGAACAATGTCAGCTGCGGTTTTACGCTCAGGGCGAGAGCATCATCAAACCCAGCGACGGCCCGGTCGAACACTTCTATATCGTCAAGCAAGGCCGGGTGGTCGGCGAACGCCAGCACATCACCAAACCCGGTACCGAAACCACTTTCGAGATCACCACGGGCGAATGCTTCCCGTTGGCCGCGTTGCTTGGCGAGCGGGCAACGCGTACCGAACACCTGGCTGGCGATGACACCTTCTGTCTGCAACTGAACAAACTGGCGTTCATCAAACTGTTCGCGCTCTCCAGCAGCTTCCGTGACTTCGCCTTGCGCGGGGTCAGCAGCCTGCTTGATCAGGTCAATCAGCAAGTGCAGCAGAAAGCCGTGGAAACCCTCGGCACACAGTATTCGCTGAATACCCGTCTCGGCGAACTGGCGATGCGTCATCCGGTGACGTGCAGCCCGGACACGCCACTGCGCGAAGCGGTGAAGTTGATGCACGAACAGCAGGTCGGCAGCATCGTCGCGGTGGATGAGCACAAGTCACCGCTGGGGATTTTCACCCTGCGCGATTTGCGTCATGTCGTGGCGCAAGGCATCGGCGACTTCAGTGAAGCCATCGAGCGTCACATGACTCACGCGCCCTTCTATCTTTCACCGGATCACAGCGCATTCGATGCGGCCATTGCGATGACCGAACGGCATATCGCCCACGTCTGCCTGGTCAAGGATCAGCGCCTGTGCGGCGTGGTCTCCGAGCGTGATCTGTTTTCCCTGCAACGGGTCGATCTAGTGCATCTGGCGCGCACCATCCGCAGCGCCCAACGTGTCGAGCAACTGGTGACCTTGCGCGGCGAGATCGGTCAACTGGTCGAGCGCATGCTCGCCCACGGTGCGTCGTCGACGCAGATCACCCACATCATCACCTTGCTCAACGACCACACCGTGTGCCGGGTGATCGAGTTGACCCTCGCCGAAAAAGGCGACCCCGGCGTGCCGTTCAGTTGGCTGTGTTTCGGCAGCGAAGGCCGCCGCGAACAGACACTGCACACCGATCAGGACAACGGCATTCTGTTCGATGCCCGTGATGCGGCACATGCCGCCGAGATTCGCGGCAAGCTGTTGCCGATTGCCCAGCAGATCAACCAGAGCCTGGCGCAGTGCGGCTTCACCCTGTGCAAGGGCAACATCATGGCCGGCAACCCTGAGCTGTGTTTGTCGCGGGCGGAATGGGCGCGGCGTTTTGCGGCGTTTATTCGCGAGGCGACACCGGAGAATCTGCTGGGCTCGAGCATCTACTTCGATCTGCGCGTGGTCTGGGGCGATGAACAAGGTTGCGCGCAACTGCGCCGGGGCATTCTTGATCAGGTCGGCGACAACCGTTTGTTCCAGCGCATGATGGCCGACAACGCGCTGCGCAATCGTCCCCCGGTGGGACGCTTCCGCGAGTTTGTGCTGGCGCGCAAGAATGGCGAGAAAGCCACGCTGGACCTCAAGGTTCAAGGCCTGACGCCGTTTGTGGATGGCGCGCGACTGTTGGCGCTGGCCAACGGTATCGACGCCAACAACACCCTCGAACGTTTCCGCCAGTTGGTCGACAAAGAGGTCATCGAACGGCTCGACGGCGCGGCGTATGAAGAGGCGTATCACTTCATTCAACAGACGCGCATGCAGCAGCATCAGTTGCAGACCCGCGAGAATCTGCCGTACTCCAATCGCGTCGATCCCGACAGCCTCAATCACCTCGACCGGCGCATCCTGCGTGAATCCCTGCGCCAAGCGCAGCGCCTGCAAACCAGCCTGACCTTGCGGTATCAGCTATGAGCCTGTTTTCGTGGCTGCGCCCGGCCAGTCCGGTGGTGCCGGCGCAGTTGCAGCAGCGTTTGGCGAAGCTGCCGGCGACCGGCGAGTTGAGCGACTGTACCCTGCGCGAGCAGCGTTGGGTGGTGCTGGATCTTGAAACTACAGGGCTCAATCTGAACAAGGATCGGGTGTTGTCGATTGGCGCGGTGGTGATCGAGGATGGCGCGATCGATTTCCGTCAACAGTTCGAACGCACGCTGCAGTGCCGCGAATTGAAGTTGAGCCCCAGCGTGCTGATTCATGGCTTGGGGCCGAATGCGATTGCAGCCGGCAGTGAACCCGCCGAGGCCTTGCTGGAACTGCTCGAGTTTATCGGCGACAGCCCGGTGCTGGCATTTCATGCGCCGTTCGATCAGCACATGCTCGGGCGGGCGTTAAGGGAACATCTGGGGCACAGGTTGCAGCAGGTGTTTCTGGATGTCGCTGATATTGCGCCGCTGTTGTGTCCACAGGCGCAGATTCGCGAGGCCGGGCTGGATGAGTGGATCGAGTGGTTCAAGCTTGAAGTGTTCGAACGGCATAACGCGAGTGCCGATGCGCTGGCCACGGCGGAGCTGGCGTTGATTCTGTTCAGCCGGGCGCGTCAGCAGCAGATTCACAGTCCGTTGAATTTGCAGCAGCGGTTGAGCCAATGGAAACGCCGCCAGCAAGCCCCCTCCTTCTAACCCTCCCTGTAGGAGCTGCCGCAGGCTGCGATCTTTTGACCTTGATCTGCAAAAACAAGATCAAAAGATCGCAGCCTGCGGCAGCTCCTACAGGTTTATCCAAACGTGTCACCTGACCAGTGGCCAATTGCTAACCATTCCCACCTCTGCCAGAATCGCGAACAATTCGCGTTAGTTAATATTTCCCAATCGGTGATATTTGGTGTCTTCAGCTCAGAGTCCTCACAGTGAACTCGTTGGTGCGATGTATCGCGACCATCGCGGTTGGCTATTGGCCTGGCTGCGACGCAATGTGGCGTGCCCGCAACGGGCCGAGGATCTGAGTCAGGACACTTTCGTGCGCCTGCTCGGCCGCGATGAAATGCTGACACCCCGCGAGCCACGAGCGTTTCTGGTGGCGATCGCCAAAGGCCTGCTGTTCGACTATTTCCGTCGCGCCGCGCTCGAACAGGCCTACCTCACCGAGCTGATGCTGATCCCCGAAGGCGAACAGCCTTCTATAGAAGAACAGCAACTGATCCTCGAAGACCTCAAGGCCATCGACCGCTTGCTCGGCCAACTGTCGACCAAGGCCCGCGCCGCTTTCCTCTTTAACCGCCTCGATGGCCTCGGCCATGCCGAGATTGCCGAGAAGCTCGGCGTTTCGGTGCCGCGTGTGCGCCAATACCTGGCGCAGGGCATTCGGCAGTGCTACATCGCCCTGTACGGTGAGCCGACGTGAGCCCGGCCAGTTCCAGACCGGTACCAGCGCATGTGCTGGACGCGGCAATTGCCTGGCAACTGACCCTCGATTCGAGCACCGCGCTGGAACGTGAAGAGTTCGCCAAATGGCACGCGGCGCATGAAGAACACGCCCGCGCCTGGCGCCAGTTGGGCATGCTTGATCAACGTTTCAGTGTGGCCAAAGGCCCGGCGCGCAATGCACTGCTGCAATCACGCGAAGGCATTCGCCGGCGAGTGCGCAAGCTCGGCAGCGGGCTGGCCAGCGTTGTGGTGATCGTCGGTCTCGGGCTGTTCGCCAGTGAACGGTGGCTGCCGCTGGACTACTGGCTCGCCGATCAGCGTACGGCCACCGGCGAACAACGCACCCTGCACCTTGCCGACGGCACCGTACTCAACCTCAACACCCACAGCGCAGTGGATGTGCGTTTCGATGACAAGCGCCGACTGATCGTTTTGCAGGAAGGCGAGATTCTCGTCGAAACCGGTCATGGCGATGCGCGGCCGTTTATCGTCGAAACCCGCGAGGGCAGCATGCGCGCCCTCGGCACGCGGTTCCTGGTCAAGCGCGAGGAAGATGGCACCCGCCTGAGCGTGTTGCAGTCGGCTGTCGCCGCCCATGCGCAGGCGAATCCTGAAGAACAGATCCTGCGTGAAGGCCAGCAAGTGCTGCTGCGCAGTGATGGCCTGGGCTCGATTGTCGCCCTTAATCCCGGCGCCGATGCCTGGACGCGCGGGATGCTGGTGGTCGACAACGCACGACTGAGCGATCTGGTGCATGAGCTCGGACGTTATCGCCGTGGGCATCTGGGCGTGGCGCCGGACGTGGCGGACTTGCGTATTACCGGCAGCTTCCCTCTGCATGACACCGATAAGGCTTTGAGCGCGCTGCTGCCAACTTTGCCGGTGCAGATCGAGCGGCATACGCCGTATTGGGTCACAGTCGCGAAGGCTGATTCCAAACCTGAATGATCGGGTGGCTGAGCGGTTGCCATCGCGAGCAGGCTCACTCCTACAGTTGAAATGCGTTCCCCTGTAGGAGTGAGCCTGCTCGCGATGGCGTCATCCGCCACACCGCTGTTTTCCTTAATCAAAATTATTTTCACCCAGCCCTATCACTTTTCGAGTTTCATCCGGCACACAGGCAATTGAGAAATATTTCCATTCAGGAGCCGCCGTATGTCCCGTTCGCTAGACACCTTGTTGCGCCCCAGCCTGCTGGCCGTCGCCATCGCGCTCAGCGCGCCGCTGATCAGCAACCCGTTGCTCGCTGCTGAACAAGCGTCCAGCGTGCGCGCCTACAACCTGCCGGCCGCTCCGCTGTCGACCACCCTCAACCAGATCGCCAGCCAGGGTGGCCTCGCGCTGTCGCTGAGCCCGGCACTGGCGGCGGGCAAGACGTCGGCACCGGTCAACGGCCAATACGACGCAGCCGGCGCTCTGCGCGCAGCCCTGCGCGGCACCGGTCTGCAACTGGAGCAGAGCGGCGCTGGCACTTACACTTTGGTCGCCGTGCCTGACGGCGCGATGGCCCTGCCGGAAACCGCGATCATTGGCGTGGAAAACAGCGAAAGCGCCTGGGGCCCGGTCGAAGGCTACACCGCCACTCGCACCGCCGCCGGCACCAAGACCGACACCGCGCTGGTCGAAGCGCCGCGGTCGATCTCCGTGGCCACCCGTCAGCAAATGGAAGATCGTGGCGTGCACAGCCTCGACGACGCGGTGCGTTACATGCCCGGCATCACCGCCAGCAGCTACGGCAGCGACACCCGCATCGACTGGCTGCGCGTGCGTGGTTTCGAACCGACCCAGTACCTCGATGGCCTGGCGCTGCCACGCGGCATTTACGCCAACCCGAAACCGGAAACCTGGAACCTCGACCGCCTCGCCTTGCTCCGTGGCCCGGCGTCTTCGGTGTATGGCCAAACCCCGCCAGGCGGCCTGCTCGACATGGTCAGCCGTCGTCCGAGCGCCGAAGCCAGCAGCGAAATCCAGTTGCAGTACGGCAGCGACAACCACCGCCAGATCAACTTCGCCAGCACCGGCAAGATCGATGAAGCAGGCCAGTTCCTGTATGGCATCAGCGGCGTCGTGCGTGACAGCGATACGCAGATCGACCACATCGAAAACAAGCGCTACAACATTGCGCCGAGCCTGACCTGGAACATCGACGACGACACCAGGCTGACCTTGCTCACGCAGTTCACCCGTGACGATACCGGGGTCACCAGCCAGTTCTACCCGATCCAGGGCACCAAGATCGACATGCCCTTCGGCAAGATCTCCCACCACAAGAACCTCGGCGATCCTGACTACGATTTCTACGACCGCACCTACTACGCGCTCGGTTATGCCTTCGAACATCGCCTGAACGATGTCTGGCAATTCAAGCAGAACCTGCGCTACACCAAGTCGGATCTGGCGTTCCAGACCGTCACCGTCAATAGCTACAACCCCTCGTTCGCCGGTTTCACCGTGGACAACCAGGGCAATGTCGGTCGCGGAACCACCAACGTCGATGAGGACATCAGCCAGTTCGCCGTGGACAACAACTTCCAGGCCGACTTCGCTACTGGCGACATCCGTCATACCCTGCTGCTGGGTCTCGATCACCAGCGCAGCAACGACAACTACACCTCGATCTTCGGCAGTGCGCCGGACATCAACGTCAACAACCCGATCTACGGCCAGACCATCGTTCGTCCACCGCGCTCCAGCGCGTTTTACGATTACGACCAGAAGACCACCCAGACCGGCCTCTATGTGCAGGACCAAATGGCCCTGGACCAATGGCGTCTGACCCTGGGCGGGCGCGAAGACTGGGTGCACACCAGCACCAGGTTCTTCAACAAGGACGACGCCACCAACACCCAGCGTGACAAGGCGTTCAGCGGCAACGCAGCGATCAGCTACGTGTTCGACTCGGGCTTCGTGCCGTACCTGTCGTACGCCGAATCCTTCCAGCCGACCGCTGGCGCCGATGCCACCGCTACGGACTCCTTCAAGCCGACCGAAGGCAAGCAGTGGGAACTGGGCATCAAGTACCAGCCACCGGGCAGCAAAACCCTGCTCAGCGCCGCGGTGTATGACCTGACCCAGAAGAACGTCTCGGTCAACAGCATCGTCAACAACGTGACCATCACCAGCCAGACCGGCGAAGTGAAAGTCAAAGGCCTGGAGCTCGAAGCGGTCTCCGACGTGACCGACAACCTGAAAGTCATCGCCGCCTACACTCTGGCCAAATCCGAAGTGCAAAAAGGCGTCGACAAGGGCAATCGCCTGCAACTGATGCCGAACCAGCAAGCTTCGCTGTGGACTGATTACACCTGGCACTCCGGCGTGCTCGATGGCTTCGGCATCGGTGGCGGTGTCCGATACACTGGCAACACCTACGGCGACAAAGGCAACACCTGGCTGGGCAAGGCGGACGCCTACACCGTGTTCGACGCGGCCGTGCATTACGACCTCGGTCGTCTGGACAACAGCCTCAAAGGTGCGTCGCTGGCACTCAACGCGACCAACCTGTTCGACAAGGACTACATTTCCACCTGTGACGGTTTCTATTGCTACTACGGCGACCAGCGCAGCGTCGTCGCCAGTGCCACTTACAAGTGGTAAACCACTGAGCTGAAACAGGCCCTGTTACCAGGCCGTCCTTCGTGGACGGCTTTGGTGTTTTTGAAGGTCATGAAATGAAAAGTAAAACAATTCGTCGCTGGGCGTTTATCCACACCTGGACCAGCCTGATCTGCACCGTGTTTTTGCTGATGCTGGCCTTGACCGGTCTGCCGTTGATTTTCAGTCACGAAATCGACCATTTGCTCGGTAACGCCCCGGAATTGCGGGAGATGCCGGCCGACACGCCGCAGCTCAATCTGCAGCAACTGGTGGATGCCGCGCAGCAACATCGACCGGGCGAGGTCATGCAGTACTTCGGTTATGACGACGAAGACCCGAATGCAGCGTTCGCGATCATGGCGAAAACCGCCGGCACCGAGCCCAACTCCTCGCACACCTTCATGCTCGATGCGCGTACGGGTGAAGCACTGGAAACCCCGTCGGCCAACGGCGGTTTGATGCTGTTTATCCTGCGCCTGCACGTCGACATGTTCGCCGGACTGCCGGGCAAGTTGCTGCTGGCGTTCATGGGGCTGCTGTTTGTCGTGGCCATCGTGTCGGGGACGGTGTTGTATTTGCCGTTCATGCGACGCTTGAACTTCGGTACGGTGCGTCAGGACAAGTCCACGCGGTTGCGCTGGCTCGACCTGCATAACCTGATCGGCGTGGTCACCCTGACTTGGGCGTTGGTGGTCGGCGTGACCGGCGTGATCAGCGCCTGCGCCGATCTGCTGATTGCCGCCTGGCGCAACGACGCACTGACCGCGCTGATCGAGCCTTACCGCGATGCGCCACCGCTGACACACCTGGCACCGGCCACCCGCTTGCTCGACATCGCCGCTGAAGTCGCCCCGGGCATGAAGCCGGATTTCATCGCGTTCCCCGGCACGCGGTTTTCCAGCGAGCACCATTACTCGGTGTTCATGAAGGGCGGCACGCATTTGACTTCGCACTTGCTGACGCCGGTGCTGATCGACGCCACAACCCTGAAGGTCACCGCCGTAGCCGAAAGGCCGTGGTACATGGACGCCATGGGCATGTCGCAACCGCTGCACTTTGGTGACTACGGCGGCATGCCGATGAAGATCCTCTGGGCCACGCTTGATGTGCTGACCATCATCGTCCTCGCCAGTGGCGTGTATCTGTGGGTGGTGCGACGCAAGGCCGCCAAGCCTGTGCTGGAAACGGCGGAGGCGTCTGCATGAAGCCGCGTCAGTCGAATTTCTGGAAAGTCTTCAGCACGCCGATCGTGATAGCGCTGCTCAGTGCGGCGGGGTTGTTTGCGGCGTTGCTGGGGGATGGCATCTGGGATGCGTTGAGCTGGGTCGGCTTGGGTGTTCCTGCGGTTCTGGCCATAAGAGGTCTACTGCTGCGAAGCTGAAAAACCTTGGTAGGAGTGAGCCTGCTCGCTATAGCGGTGGGCCATCCAACATTGATGTTGAATGTGATTGCGCTATCGCGAGCAGGCTCACTCCTGCATTGGGTCCGGCGTGAGGCTTGAGCTCGTGCGCTGACGCGCTATGCTGCTCCCTCATCGTTCTGATCGAGACCCTGCCAATGTCCGCCCCCAGCATGACCCTTTACCACAACACGCTCTCCCCGTTCGTACGCAAAGTGATGGTCTTGCTGCACGAGACCGGTCAGCAGGATCGCGTCGCGCTGCAAGACTGCGTGCTCAGCCCGGTCAGCCCCAGTGCTGAACTCAATGCCGACAATCCGCTGGGCAAGATTCCGGCCCTGCGTCTGGCCGACGGCAATGTCATCCATGACAGCCGCGTGATCCTCGAATACCTCGACCATCAACATGTCGGCAACCCGCTGATTCCGCGCGAAGGCGCAGCCCGCTGGCGCCGTCTGACCCTCGCCTCGATGGCCGACGGGATCATGGATGCCTCGGTGATGGTGCGTTATGAACAAGTATTGCGGGCCCCGGAAAAACACTGGGACGAATGGCTGGAGGCGCAACGCGAGAAGATCCGCCGTGCGTTGAACCTGCTGGAAAACGATGCGATTGCCGAGCTGACCAGCCACTTCGACGTGGCGGCGATCAGTGTGGCCTGCGCGTTGGGCTACCTCGATCTGCGTTTCCCCGATCTGGGCTGGCGTGAAGCCAACCCGCAACTGGCCAACTGGTTTTTTGAAGTGAGCCAGCGACCGTCCATGATCGCGACCATGCCCAAGCCTTAGTTTTTTGGCGCCTGCTCCGGCATCATCGCGAGCAGGCTCACTCCTACAGTTGAGCACATTTCCCTGTAGGAGCGAACCTGCTCGCGAATGCACCACCTCGGTTCCACAGGCAAAAACCCGATAATCCGCGTCACCAACTCATCCTTCCAGCGCTGATCCTCACGCAACCCCAGCGACCGGCTCATTCCACCACCCCGATATCAAACTCCAACGGCTTGCCCGGCTTCTGCCCGATCCCGTACCAGTCCAGTTTTCGCGTCAGCACCATAAACACGCCAAGCAAGCCGAACAGCAACAGCGACCCCATCAGCAAAGCGTAATCCTCGGCACTCAACAATCCATACAGCAGGCCATACAAGGCCGCCAACCCCGCCGAAAAACTCAAACCGTGACGCACGCTGTGCAGCACATGGCAGACATAAAAGCCGATCAACAACACACAACCACTGGCCGACAGCAAATACGCCAGAGCGAACCCGATGTGTTCCGACAACGACAGCAACAACAGGTAAAAGAACGCCAACGCTACGCCCACCAGTGCGTACTGCACCGGGTGCACCGCCAGGCTTTTGAGCACTTCGAAGAGAAAGAAACCGGCGAACGTCAGAACGATGAACAGCAGCGCATATTTGATCGCCCGGTCACTCTTCAGGTACTGATCCACCGGGTCGATAAAACTCACGCCGAAACTGCGGCCGTTGAACGCCGCGCAATCATTGCTGGCCACACAACGGCTCATCGCGTCCTGCAAATTGGTGGAAAAGAATGTGGTCTGCCAATCAGCGTTGAAGCCCTGATCATTGATCTCGCGCTTCGCCGGCAGGAAGTTGCCGATGAAGCTTGGATGCGGCCAGTTGGCACTGAGGCTGACACTGCTGGTTTTGCCCACTGGCAGCACTTGCAATGAACCGGTGCCTTGCAGGCGCAGGTCGAACGCAAAGGCCAGCTCGGTGTTTTGGCTGGTATCGAGCAGCGGCAGCGTCACGCGCACACCCTCGCCGAGCCAGCCGACCTGCGTACCCGGCACAAAGTCCAGGCGCTGTCCCTCGAACTCCAGTTTCAGGGCATTTTCGATCCCGCGAATGTCGCTGATACCGACCGCGAGAAATGGCGCATCAAACCGATAGTCAGTGAAATCTTCCTTGATGCCCAATTGCGCTGGCAACGAGAAATGTCCGTCGATGCGATTGTCGGCGTGGAACAGCCGCGCCTCGTAAATGCCCCGGGCGCGCAGCTCAGTCTGCACCTGGCCATCAAGCTCGAAACGCTCCGGCAGGAAGTACAGACGCCCGCGCTCCTCGTGTGGATCGTCGTAGCGCTGATTGGTCTTGTCGTTGATCTTCCAGTTGTGAATCACTTTGCGATACGGCACCACCATCACCGGCCCGCTCAGTTGTTGGCTGTAACTGGAGCTGCGGGCGATGTCTTCGAGTACGCCGTCACGCAGTTGCTGACGCTCGTCGATGACGCCATCGATCATCAGCAGGGGAATCAGCAACAGCAGGATCAGCAGGGCAATCGCCCCCAATTTCAGTGCCAGACTTCGGTTCATCAGGACGCTCCCTTGTTGGAATGGGGCGAGTCTGCGAGCGCTGTGTGGTTTTGTGATGGAGGTTGTGTGGGATTTGCGTGGAAATACCTGTAAAAGGTTTTTCCCATTTACGGGGCAGTGCTCAGACAAAGGACGATCACGTTGCGCAACAACTCTTTCGATTTGATCAGGCACCTGGCGGCGCTGATGGTGCTGGTCAGTCATCACTTTGCCCTGTCGGGCCTGGAAGAACCGGGCATTGCCGGTTACAACTCGCTGGGCGGTATCGCCGTGACGGCGTTCTTTTCGATTTCCGGCCTGCTGATCAGCCAAAGCTTTTTCAACTCGCGCAGCTTTGCCGATTATCTGGGCAAGCGCGTTGTGCGCATCTTCCCGGCTCTGATCCTTTGTGCGTTTGTGATGACTTACCTCGCCGGGGCGGTGTTTGCCGACGGCTATGTTGCGAGCTTCGGCGCCCTGGCTGACTTTCTGCGCATCTCGGTGTTCGGGCGGGCCAACATCGAACCGATCACCCAGGGGTTTATCCTCAGCGAATCCTTCAACGGCAGCCTCTGGACGCTGAAGATCGAATTCGGCTTTTACCTGTTGCTGGCGCTGGCGTTGGGCATGTATCGACGGGCACTGATGCCGTGGGTTTTGCTGGCTGTGTTTGCAGTAGCGACCTACGCTCTGGGCAATCACGTGCCCGGCGCGCTGGCGCAAAAGCTGGCGGTTTACAGCGCGGCCGGCATCGCGTTCTTTGCCGGCGCAGTGATTGCCTTCAACCAGCAATACCTGAGCGATCGCCGCGTACTGGCAATCGCTCTGGTGACAGCGGCAGGCTTGATATTTTTCAGCCTCGGCACGCCGCTGGCCAGCGTGCTGGCGACCCTGGGTGTGTGCCTCGCGACCCTGAGCCTGGGCTTGCTGTACGTCGACAAAACCATCCGCAGACGATTCGATATTTCCTACGGGATGTATCTGTACGCCTTCCCGGTGCAGCAACTGATCATCAACAAGACCTCACTGACGTTTATCCCGTCGATGCTCGTCTCGGCCGTGATCGTCATGGTTCTGGCCACGGTTTCGTGGCGCTTGGTCGAGCAACCAGCGCTGCAGTTTGTCCATCGCAGAAAGCACCCGCTGGCCGCCACGCAGCCCTGACGTTACGGCAGGCTGAGCGTCACTTCGACGCCGCCGGGCACATTGCGCACTGCCAGCCGGCCACCATGCAACTTGGCCACTTCTTCGACGAAGTTAAGTCCCAGACCGGTGCTTTTGCGGCCGCTGTCGGGACGAGGCAGTGAGTAAAAGCGTTCGGTCAGACGCGGCAAGGCGTAATCGGGAATCGGTGCGGTTTCATTGAACAGCTGCACCTCGATGTACTCGCCATGCCGTGCAGCACTGAAGCGCAGCAGGCACTGTGGCGCGGTGAAATCGAGCGCATTTTCCAGCAGATTGCCCAGCGCCTGACGCAATAGAAACGGCTCACCAATCAGCAGAAGATCCGCCGCAATCGTCTGTTCGACACGCAATTGCTTGCCCTCGATCCGCGCGGCCTGCCCTTGCAACAATTCGTCGACCAACACGGCCAGCGGCACGGCGACCCGCTCCTCCAACCCTTGGCGTTGTTCGACCTGCGCCAGATTCAGCAAGCGTTCGATCAACTGCTGCATGCGTGCACTTTCACTGTCGATATTGCCGACAAAACGCAGACGCTGAATCGGCGGCATTTCCTCTTGCAGCAATTCCGCCGCACCACGAATCGCGGCCAGCGGGCTCTTCAATTCATGGGTCAACGTGTGCACGTAACGCTCGACGTAAGCCTTGCCCTCCAGTTGCGTGCGCATCTGTTCGACCGCCGAAGCCAGTTGCTCCAGCTCGCCGCCGCGATAGTGCGGCACTTCCACGCGCCGGCCTTCGCTCACGGCCTGGGCATAACCGGTCAAGCGATGCAGCGCACGGCTCAGCCACCACGACAGCAGCGCGCCAAACAACAGGCCGAGGCCGATCAGGCCGGCGCCGTAAAACAGCAAACGCCGTTCGGTGCGATCGACATAGGGCTGCAATGAGCTGTTGGGCTTGGCCACAGTGACCACGCCGATAATCTGGCCGTTGTCGCGGATCGGCGCGCCGACGTGCATCACCGATGAACTCGCATCATGCGGATCGCTGCGGGTCGAGCGTGCGCCGTACTCACCGCGCAACGTCAGGTAGACGTCGTTCCAGCGCGAGTAATCCTGGCCGACCGCGACACCACTGGAATCGAGCACGACGATGCCCTTGGCGTCAGTCACGTAGATGCGGTGGTTGACCTGATTTTTCGGCAAGCCCCAGATCGTCGCTTGTGGCTGACGTTCGCCGTAAGCGCGGAGCAATTCTGGCCAGCGGTTCTCGCTGAGGGTGCCGGCCTTGAAATCGTCGCGCAGGATTTCCGCCATCAGGTTGGCGGTGTCGACCAGGGTTTCTTCGGTGGACTGGCGCACGCCGGGACGGATTTCTTCCATCACCGTGTTGAGCACGAAATAACCGGTAAGGCCGATGAACAGCACGTACACCAGAAAAATCCGCAGCCCCAGGGACATCAGCTGTGCCCCGGGCTGTAGCTGTAACCGAGACCGCGATGGGTCTGGATCGGCTCGGCGTCGGCGCGCACCAGGCGCAGTTTGGCGCGCAGGCTTTTGATGTGGCTGTCGATGCTGCGCTCGTAACCGGCGTCTGCGGCCACGCCCAGTGCGTCGAGCAATTGCTCACGGCTGAACACTCGCTCGGGTTGTTCGAGCAGGCATTGCAGCAGACGGAATTCGTGGCGGGTCAGGCTCAGGTTCTGGCCGCGATAACTGATTTGCACACGTTCAGGATCGACGCGAAACAGCGCTGAAGAAGCTTCAATCGGGGGGCGCGGCGCCATGCGCTTGAGAATGGCCTTCACCCGCGCGGCGACTTCCCGCGGGCTGAACGGCTTGACCACGTAGTCGTCGGCACCAATTTCCAGGCCCACCACGCGATCAATCTCGGCATCGCGCGCGCTGAGGAACAGCACCGGCACTTCACTGAAGCGCCGCAGCTGTTTGCAGGTTTCGAAACCGCTGATGTCCGGCAGGCCGATGTCGAGGATGATCAGGTCGGCCGGCGTCTGCCGCTGATGCTCCAGCGCCGCCGCGCCGAGGCTCAGCCACGTGGTGGTGAAGCCCTCGCCCTGCAAGGCAAAAATCAGCGTGTCGGCAATCGCCGCTTCGTCTTCGACAATCAGGATATGAGGCATGGCGTCCGAGCCCGTAGGTTAAGTGCGCGAACGGTGCCCCAAGCCTGACGTTACGTCAATCAGACCACTTGGCTCAGCAGTCAGGTTTGTCTGCGGTAAAGCGACGCGCCGGGTTCACCGCCGCGCCGAATTCGCGCAAGGCCTTGGCACCGATCAGCAACGGATAATTGAAGTTGCTGCGGTCGGTCAGGTTGACCTCGACAGTACGCTTGACGTTACCCAGACACAGCTCGAGATCGACCACCGGGCGTTTGGCGACTTCGGTGCTTTCGCCCTCGTCCTCTTCATCCGAACGGCTCTTGATCTTGCTGATCCGCGCGACCTTGTGTTCGTAGACCTTGTTGCTGGCGTCCTTGGTGCCGAGGCGGAAACGCACCCAGTCATCGCCGTCGCGAGTGAAGGTTTCGATGTCCTTGGCCGACAGCGAGGCGGTCAGTGCACCGGTGTCCATCTTGGCCTTGAGCACTTCGCCGCCGATTTCCGGCAGCGCAATGTATTCGTAGCGCCCGTACAGGGTCGGCTCGGCGGCCATGACCGGCAGGGCGACGAGGGCAAACAGTGCAAGGAGGGATTTCACGTAAGGGGCTTCCTTGGGGAGTTGGGCAACGGGATTTTAGACCGTTGCGCGCTTGATCGTTCCCACGCTCTGCGTGGGCATGCATCCAGTGACGCTCTGCGTCACAGGGACGCGGAGTGTCCCGGGCGGCGTTACCACGCAGAGCGTGGGAACGATCAGGTTAACGCGACTGAAGTGAAACATTCGTCACCGCCGATTTGGCCTGCCGCGCGAAGCTGCTTATCATGGCGCGCCCATCCGCTTGCAAAGAGTTGCTTATGCGCCGCCTGCTCACCGGCTGTTTCGTCACCCTGCTGCTGTTGCTCAACACCCTGATCCTGATCGGGCCGTTGCTGGTGTTTGCCCTGCTCAAACTGGTCGCACCGGGCCGCTGGCGTGACTACGCATCGGCGGCGGTGATGTGGATCGCCGAGACCTGGGCAGAAATCGACAAACTGATTTTCCGCTTGTGCATTCCCACCCAGTGGGACATTCGTGGCGGCGAAGATCTGCGTGGCGACACCTCGTATCTGGTGGTCAGCAATCACCAGTCGTGGGTCGATATTCCGGCACTGATCCAGACGCTGAACCGACGCACGCCGTTCTTCAAATTCTTCCTCAAGAAAGAGCTGATCTGGGTGCCGTTCCTCGGGCTGGCGTGGTGGGCGCTGGATTACCCGTTCATGAAGCGCTACACCAAGGCGTTCCTGGCGAAGAATCCGGAATTGGCGGGCAAGGATCTGGAAATCACCAGACAGGCCTGCGAGCTGTTCAAGCGTCAGCCGGTGACCGTGGTGAATTATCTGGAAGGTACCCGCTACACCGCCGCCAAAAGTGTCGAGCAACAATCTCCGTTCAACCACTTGCTCAAGCCCAAGGCCGGCGGCGTGGCGTTCGTGCTGGCGGCGATGGGTGAACAGCTGGACGCCATTCTCGATGTCACCGTGGTTTATCCACAGGCGAACATTCCGGGCTTCTGGGATCTGATCAGTGGCAACGTGCCGCGCGTGATCATCGACATCAAGACCCGCGAACTCGACCCGGCGTTGTGGCAGGGTGATTACGAGAATGATCCGGCGTTTCGCCAGACGGTCCAGAGCTGGGTCAACCAGCTCTGGAGCGAGAAGGATCAGCGCATCGCCGAACTGCGCAGCGAGCGCCGCTGAATCAGCTACCGGTGCCGGCGCCCCAGATGCTGCCCAGGCTTTGCAGCAGCGGGCCGCCGACGCCTTGGTCACCCAGATACTTGAGCAGCACCGGGGCAAACTGGCCGACCATGCCGCTGTCCATGCCCAGCGCGCCGAAGGCGTTGTTCAGATCATTGGTGTCCTTGACGTTGCCCAGGGCGTTTTCCAGACCGGCGGACTTACCGGACTGACCGAGCAAACCACTCAACGCCGCCAGGTTGCCGCTACCGCCCGACAGCTTGTCGATGCCTGGCACTTCTTTGGCCAGTTGCGAATAATCGGTGCTGCTCAATTGATTCTTGGCCAGGCCCAGCATGGCGCTGGTGCCGCCAACCGCTTGCTGCGGCGTAACACCCAGACCGGTGACGGCCTGCAGCAGACCGGCGGTTTCCGAAGTCGGCGCGGCGGCGGTGGCAGCGTTGCCGCCCTGCATGCTCGAAGCAGCCTTTGTCACGTCGTCCAGGCTGAAACCGGCAAACACCGGGCTGGCCGCAAGGGTCATCAGCGAAGCCATTGCAATACCGCGTGAAATCTTCATTCAGACATCCTCTTGCGCTGTGAAAACCGTCCGTCGATAGACGATAAAACTGCCGGTTTGACCGGGTACTCGCGGGCATGTTCCTCGCCTGCGCATCCATTTTCATCATACCCACGTATATGAATCGTGAAACCCTGGAATTACCGCGATGAATGGCACAACCGCTATCGCTGAACTAGCCTGTGAACATTCCGAGTCTAGCCCTCGTGCACTCAGCCTTGTCTGGAGAGTCGTCATTTCCATCGCCGACACCGATCAGTTGCGACAGCTGTTGGCCCAGTGTTCATTGGGTGATCGTCGCGCCTTCGAAACCCTCTACCGCAGTGTCGGCCCGCGTCTGCATGGCGTGGCCTTGCGCTTCATGGGCCGGACTGATCTGGCCGAAGAAGTGTTGCAGGAAGCCTTCGTGCGCATCTGGAACAACGCCTCACGCTACGAGGCGCACCTGTCGGCACCGCTGACCTGGATGATCAACATCACCCGTAATCAAGCCATCGACCAGTTGCGCAAGCACCGCGACCGGGCGCTGACCGACCTCGAACAAGACGCCTTGCCGGACCAAAGCCCGTCAGCCCATGACCAGTTGAACAGCGCCCGCGAGGCCACGGCCCTGAACCGTTGTCTGGAAACCCTGGAAAGCATGCAGCGCCAGTCGATCAGCGTGGCTTACTTTCAGGGCTTGTCCTGCTCGGAACTGGCCGAACACCTGGCGGCGCCACTCGGTTCGGTGAAATCGTGGATCCGCCGGGGTATGGAACGCCTGCGCCGGTGCCTTGAATCATGAATTACCAGACCCCTGCCCTGCGCCGAGCCCTCGCAGCCGATTACGCCATCGGCCTGATGTCGGCGGCGGCGCGTCGACGGTTTGAACAGCTATTGCTCGATGACGCCGCGCTCCGGGCGGAGTTGGCGCAGTGGCAGGAAACGCTGGTCAGCCTCACCGAATCCCTGCCGGACCATCCAGTGCCCGACCGCGTCTGGCAAGGCATCACCGCGCGCATCGAACCCCAAGTGCTGCATGTCCCCGAGAAACGACCGTTCTGGAACTGGCTGCGACTCACCGCAGCGGTGTGCTCCATCGCGGTGCTGGTGCTCCTCGGCTCGCTGTACAACCGCGACGACGCCCGCTATCGCGCCACCCTGCTGACCGCCGACGCGCAACCGGCGTTGAAGGTCGAGGCGCATGAAGATTATCTGCAGGTTGAGCCACTGACATTGGCGGCGGTCGATGCGGATCGCAGCCTGGAACTGTGGGCGATTCCGGCGGATGGCAAACCGATCTCGCTGGGGGTGATTCCGGCGGGGGGCAAAGGCAAGGTTGAGTTGAGTGAGGTGCAGCGGGGGTTGATCGAGCAACCGATTGCGTTGGCGGTGAGTCTGGAACCGAAGGGTGGTTCACCGACCGGGCAGCCGACTGGGCCGGTTTTGTATCAAGGGGCTTTGGCGGCTCTCTGATTGCATAAGATCAAAAGATCGCAGCCTTCGGCAGCTCCTACATTGATCCGTGTAGGAGCTGCCGAAGGCTGCGATCTTTTGATCTAAAAAAAAGGCGACCCGAAAGTCGCCCTTGCTTACTTATGCCGCACTAAACAACTTGTGCGGATCAATCACAAACTTCTTCGGCACGCCCGCATCGAACTCGCCGTAACCTTCCGGCGCCTGATCGAGGCTGATCACTTGCACGCCCACCACTTCAGCAATGTTGATGCGATCCCACATGATCGCCTGCATCAGTTGGCGGTTGTATTTCATCACCGGCGTCTGGCCGGTGTGGAAGCTATGCGACTTGGCCCAGCCCAGACCGAAACGAATGCTCAGGCTGCCCATTTTTGCGGCAGCGTCGACGGCACCCGGATCTTCGGTGACGTAGAGGCCCGGAATACCGATCTTGCCGGCAACACGTACCACACCCATCAGCGAGTTGAGCACGGTGGCCGGGGCTTCGGCTTTCACGCCGTCGTGGCCGTGGCCGCGCGCTTCGAAGCCGACGCAGTCCACTGCGCAATCCACTTCCGGCTCGCCCAGCAGTGCGGCGATCTGCTCATGCAGCGGCGTGTCTTGCGACAGGTCGACGATCTCAAAACCCTGAGCCTTGGCGTGGGCCAGGCGGATGGTGTTGACGTCGCCGACGATCACCACCGCCGCCCCGAGCAGACGCGCGGAAGCTGCGGCGGCCAGACCGACCGGGCCGGCACCCGCGATGTAAACGGTGCTTCCCGGACCCACGCCAGCCGTGACGGCGCCGTGGTAACCGGTTGGCAGAATGTCGGAGAGGCAGGTCAGGTCGCGGATTTTCTCCATGGCCTTGTCGCGATCCGGCAGTTTCAGCAGGTTGAAGTCGGCGTACGGCACCAGCACGTATTCGGCCTGGCCACCGGTCCAGTCACCCATGTCGACGTAGCCGTAAGCACCGCCGGCACGGGCCGGGTTGACGGTCAGGCAGACCCCGGTGTGTTGCTCCTTGCAGGAACGGCAGCGCCCGCAAGCAACGTTGAACGGTACGGAAACCAGATCACCGATTTTCAGGTTTTCGACGTCGGAGCCTTTTTCGATCACCTCGCCGGTGATTTCGTGGCCCAGCACCAGACCGGTCTGCGCCGTGGTACGGCCGCGCACCATGTGCTGGTCGGAGCCGCAGATATTGGTGGAAACCACTTTGAGAATGACCCCGTGCTCGATCTTGCGACCGCGCGGGTCCTGCATTTTCGGATAGTCGATTTTCTGTACTTCGACCTTGCCAGCGCCGAGATACACCACACCACGATTGCCAGACATGCTTTCACCTCGCTGTTGTTTTTATGGAACCGCGTTGCCCAGGCAGGCAGCGCGTTAAGTGCTCGGGTACAGATGCTGTTTCTTGTGTTGCCTGTCAGGGCCTCATCGCTGGCAAGCCAGCTCCCACAGGATTTGTGTCGTTTACAGAATTTGAATTCAACACCGAATCCTGTGGGAGCTGGCTTGCCAGCGATGGCGATCTAAAGTACGACCGTACGATTGGCGTTCAAAAAAACCCTTCTTTCGATGTGATACCCAACGGCACGGGCAAGGGTCAGGCCTTCGATATCACGCCCCTTGGCAATCAGATCCTCAGGGTAATGACTGTGATCCACCGCCTCGACGCCCTGGGCAATGATCGGCCCTTCATCGAGGTCGTTGTTGATGTAATGCGCCGTCGCGCCAACCAGCTTCACGCCCTTGTTGTAGGCCTGGTGGTACGGTTTGGCGCCCTTGAAGCCCGGCAGCAGCGAGTGATGAATGTTGATCGCCTTGCCATCGAGCTTGCGGCACAACTCCGGCGACAGCACCTGCATATAGCGCGCGAGAATCACCAGTTCGGCGCCGGACTCTTCGATCACCTGCCACACCTGACGCTCCTGCGACGGTTTGTCGTTGGGGTCGAGGGGGAAATGGTAGTAGGGAATCTGGTGCCAGTCGGCCAGCGGCTTGAGATCCGGGTGATTGGACACCACCGCCGCGACGTCCATCGACAACTGACCGATGCGCTGGCGATAGAGCAAATCGTTAAGGCAGTGATCGGCCTTGGAAACCATGATCACCACTTTCGGCCGGTAGTTTGGCGCTGTCAGCTCGAAGATCATGCCGAATGCCTGTCCGCGTTCGGCTAAACCGGCGCGGAAGGACTGTTCGTCGAAGCCGTCGGGCTGGCGGAATTCCACGCGGATGAAGAAACGCCCCGAGAGGCGGTCATCGAACGAGTGGTGCTCGGTGACGTAGCAACCCTGCTCGAACAGAAAACGCGTCACCGCGTCCACGGTGCCGAGGACGCTGGGGCAGTCGGCGGTCAGAATCCATGTGTCTGGGGCGCGGCTCATGGTGCGGTGACTCCTGTTCTTTGTGCGGGGTGGCAGGTTTTTCCCTCACCCTAGCCCTCTCCCAGAGGGAGAGGGGACTGACCGAGTTGTTCTCTCGCGTTACGCCGACCTGAGATATCGGGTCGAACTCAGGCTCGAAAACCACACAAATCTGCTCCCTTTCCCCCTCTCCCCCTGGGGGAGAGGGCTGGGGTGAGGGGGGTGGCTTTTGATCTTCAGGCCTGAACGCTCAACCCGTACTCAGCCGAAGCATCCTGCAACCACAACCACCAGTAATCCGAGAAGCTGCGACGAATCAGCAGTTCCCAAGTGTCTTCGGCGGTATGACGAATCATCAGCTGCGACTTGGCGAACACCGTGCCGACCGCTTTACCGACCGGAAAGTTATTCGGATGCACGTCATAGCTGGTCGACTTCATCAGCACCTGACGCACGTTCGGCCCGCTGAGTTCGAGCACCTGCTGGCCGCCGCTGACGTTGACGATCGCGATGTGCAGATCGCCCAGCGCTTCACGCAGTTTCTGTTCGGCAGCGAATTCTTCGCCGCTCGGCACGATCAGCAGCCACTCGTCCGGGCCCATCCATTGCAGGCTGGTTTCGCCTTTGACGATCACGCTCAGGGCGCCGGGCAATTCGATGCCCAGCGCTTTATGGACGCCGGCGGCGAACGCCGCATCGTGGCCATCGCCACGGATGGTCAGGTGACCGAGGAGTTTCTTTTCACGCACGATCACACCGGCGTTCTTGCGGCCCTTGCCGACCAGGCTGGCGAGGTCGGCATGGTGCAGCGACGACTCGGCCTTGGCGCCGGTGGTCGGGCGTTGTTGGTAAACATTGGCTGTGGTCATAAAGCACCTTCCTGAATTCTTGATCGTTCCCACGCTCTGCGTGGGAATGCCGCCATGGACGCTCTGCGTCCGCTCTTGGGACGCAGAGCGTCCCGGGATGCATTCCCACGCAGAGCGTGGGAACGATCAGTGTCAGATGTTCTGGCGATCACCCTTCGGATCGAAGAACACCGAAGAAACGATTTCCGCCTCGATCACGCTGCCATCGGCCAGCGGTGCAAACACCCGCTCCCCAAGACGCTTCAGACCGCCCTTGACCACACCCATGGCAAACGAATAGCCGAGGGAGTTGTGCGCGTAGCTGGAGGTCACGTGGCCAACCATGGTCATCGGGATCGCCTGCTTGGTGTTGAACACCAATTGCGCACCTTCCGGCAGCCACACGTTCGGATCGATCGGCTTGAGTCCCACCAGTTGCTTACGCTGATCTTTCACGCAGTCTTCACGGTTCATCCCACGCTGGCCGATCCACGAGAACGGTTTGGTGCGACCCACGCACCAGCCCATGTTCAAGTCGTCCGGGGTCATCGAGCCGTCAGTGTCCTGGCCAACGATGATGAAACCCTTCTCGGCACGCAGCACGTGCATGGTTTCAGTGCCGTACGGGGTCAGGTTGTACTGCTTGCCGGCCTCGACGATTTTCTCCAGCACGCCCATCGCATAGTCGGCCTGCACGTTGACTTCGTACGACAGCTCACCGGTGAACGAAATGCGGAACACCCGCGCCGGCACACCGCCGACCAGACCTTCTTTCCAGGTCATGAACGGGAACGCTTCGTTGCTCAGATCAATGTCGGTCACGGCGCTGAGCAGCTTGCGGCTGTTCGGCCCGGACAGGGTCATGGTCGCCCAGTGGTCGGTGACGGAGGTGAAGTAAACCTTCATGTCCGGCCATTCGGTCTGGTGGTACAGCTCCAGCCACTGCAATACGCGAGCGGCGCCGCCGGTGGTGGTGGTCATGACGAAATGGTTGTCGGCCAGACACGCCGTGACACCGTCGTCGAAGACCATGCCGTCTTCTTTGCACATCAAACCGTAGCGGGCTTTGCCCACGTCGAGCTTGGTCCAGGCATTGGTGTACACGCGGTTGAGGAACTCGCGGGCATCCGGGCCTTGAATGTCGATCTTGCCGAGGGTCGAGGCGTCGAGCAGGCCGACGCTGTCGCGCACGGCTTTGCATTCGCGCTTCACCGCGGCATGCAGGTCTTCGCCGTTTTTCGGGAAGTACCATGGACGCTTCCACTGACCGACGTCTTCAAACTCGGCGCCGTTCTTCACATGCCAGGCGTGCAGTGCGGTATGACGCACCGGCTCGAAGATGTGCCCACAGTGACGACCGGCCACGGCGCCGAAAGTCACCGGCGTGTAGTTCGGGCGGAACATCGTGGTGCCCATTTGCGGGATGGTCACGTTCAGCGAGCGGGCGGCGATGGCCAGACCGTTGACGTTGCCGAGCTTGCCCTGATCGGTGCCGAACCCCAGCGCGGTGTAGCGTTTGACGTGCTCGACTGACTCGAAACCTTCGCGGGTTGCCAGTTCGATCGCTGCAGCGGTCACGTCGTTTTGCAGGTCGACGAATTGCTTCGGCGCCCGTGCGGTGTTCTTTTCATGCGGCACCTGGAACAGCGCCAGCGTCGGTTCTTCGTGACGGCTCAGGGCTTTCGGCAGCACGCCTTCGACAGTCTGGAAACCGGCTTCAGCGGCAGCGCGCACGCCGCCTTCAAAACCATCGGCCAGAGAATCACCGAGTACGTAAACGCCGTTGATGCCACCGACGCACACGCGTTTCTGCGGTGCTTCGCCCGGTACGAAGCCGAGGATGTCTTCGCGCCAGGTCGGCTTGCCACCGAGGTGCGAAGCCAGGTGAACGACAGGGCTGTAACCACCGGAACTGGCGACCACATCGCAGTCGAGCCATTCGCCTGGGCTGGTCACGGCGTGGGCTTTGACATCAATCGCAGCAACACGGGCAGCGGTGACACGCTTGCTGCCACGGGCTTCGATCACGGCGCTGCCGGTGAGAATCCGAATACCTTTGGCGCGGGCTTCTTCCACCAGCGCACCACGCGGATTGCTGCGCGCATCGGCGATGGCGACCACTTGCAGGCTGGCGTCGAGCCAGTCCAAAGCAACGCGGTAGGCGTGATCGTTGTTGGTGCTAAGAACAAGCTTCTTGCCCGGAGCTACGCCGTAGCGACGCACGTAAGTCGACACAGCGCCGGCCAGCATGTTGCCCGGCACGTCGTTGTTGCCGTAAACCAGCGGACGCTCGCAAGCACCGGTTGCCAGCACGACACGCTTGGCGCGAACACGGTGAATACGCTGACGCACCTGGCCAATCGGCGCGCGGTCACCGAGGTGATCGGTGAGGCGCTCGTGAATGGTCAGGAAGTTGTGGTCGTGGTAACCGTTGACCGTGGCGCGCGGCAACAGCAGCACGTCCGGGGTGTTCTTCAGTTCAGTGATGACACTGGCAACCCAATCCATCGCCGGTTTGCCGTCGAGGCTTTCACGAGAGTCGAGCAGGCTGCCGCCAAACTCTTCCTGCTCATCGGCAAGAATCACTCGGGCACCGCTGCGCGCAGCGGCCAGTGCAGCGGCGAGACCGGCCGGACCAGCGCCGACGATCAGCACGTCGCAATGCTGGTTCATGTAGTCGTAGGTGTCCGGATCGACCTCGGTCGGCGAGCGGCCCAGACCGGCAGCCTTGCGAATGTACTTCTCGTACGTCATCCAGAACGATTGCGGGTACATGAAGGTTTTGTAGTAGAAACCCGGCGGCATCAGCTTGCCGCCGACCTTGCCGAGAATGCCCATCATGTCGTTGTTGACGCTCGGCCAGCCGTTGGTGCTGGTCGCGACCAGACCTTGATACAGCGCTTGTTGCGTGGCGCGCACGTTGGGAATCTGGGTGGCTTCGGTGGCACCGATCTGCAGCACCGCGTTCGGCTCTTCGGCACCGGCAGCAAAGATCCCGCGAGGACGCGAATACTTGAAGCTGCGGCCAATGATGTCGACGCCGTTGGCGATCAGCGCGGCGGCCAGCGAGTCACCCTCGAAGCCTTTGTAGCTCTGACCGTTGAAGGTGAAGCTCAGCACTTTGTTGCGGTCGATCCGTCCACCGTTGGACAGGCGATTGGTCTGGCTCATACCTTCTCTCCCTGCGCCGTCGTGGCTGTTTTCGCCGAATCAGCCTTGTCGGTGAATTGCGGCTTGGTGCCGATCTTGTAGGTTTCGAGAATCTCGTAGGTCACGGTGTCGCGGGTGACGTTGAAGTACTGACGGCAACCGGCAACGTGATCCCACAGTTCGTGGTGCAGACCGCGCGGGTTATCGCGGAAGAACATGTAGTCGCCCCACTCCTCGTCGGTGCAGGCGCCTGGATCGAGCGGGCGCGGAATGTGCGCCTGACCGGATGCGTGGAATTCCTCTTCGGAGCGCAGTTCGCCGCAGTGAGGACAGAAGATATGCAACATGGGGATTTCTCCTGTTAGTGGGCGACGGCAGCAGCGCCGTGTTCGTCGATGAGTGCGCCGTTGTGGAAACGGTCGATGGAAAACGGTGCGGCCAGCGGGTGCATTTCACCCTTGGCCAGACTCGCGGCAAACACGTTGCCCGAGCCAGGCGTTGCCTTGAAGCCACCGGTGCCCCAACCGCAGTTGAAGAACATGTTCGGCACCGGGGTTTTCGAAATGATCGGGCAAGCGTCCGGCGTGGTGTCGACGATGCCGCCCCACTGGCGGTTCATGCGTACGCGGGACAACACCGGGAACATCTCGACGATGGCCTGAATGGTGTGCTCGATCACCGGGTACGAACCACGCTGGCCGTAGCCGTTGTAGCCGTCGATACCAGCGCCGATCACCAGGTCGCCCTTGTCGGACTGGCTGATGTAACCGTGCACGGCATTGGACATGATCACGCTGTCGATAATCGGTTTGATCGGTTCCGACACCAGCGCTTGCAGCGGGTGGGATTCGATCGGCAGACGGAAACCGGCGAGCTTGGCCATGTGCCCGGAGTTACCGGCAGTGACCACACCGACGCGTTTGGCGCCGATGAAACCCTTGTTGGTTTCAACACCGATGCACACGCCGTTTTCCTTGCGGAAACCGATGACTTCGGTCTGTTGGATCAAGTCCACACCGAGGGCGTCAGCGGCACGGGCAAAGCCCCAGGCCACGGCATCGTGACGGGCGACGCCGCCGCGACGCTGAACGGTGGCGCCCATCACCGGGTAGCGGGTGTTTTTCGAGCAGTCGAGGTACGGAATCTCGTCAGCGACTTGCTTGGCGTTGAGCAGTTCGCCATCGACGCCGTTGAGGCGGTTGGCGCTGACCCGACGCTCGGAATCACGGATGTCCTGCAGGGTGTGGCACAGGTTGTAGACGCCACGCTGAGAGAACATCACGTTGTAGTTGAGGTCCTGCGACAGGCCTTCCCACAGTTTCATTGCGTGTTCGTAGAGGTGCGCCGACTCGTCCCACAGGTAGTTGGAGCGCACGATGGTGGTGTTGCGCGCGGTGTTACCGCCGCCCAGCCAGCCTTTCTCGACCACGGCCACATTGGTAATGCCGTGTTCTTTTGCCAAGTAGTAGGCAGTCGCCAGACCGTGCCCGCCGCCGCCGACGATGACCACGTCGTAGACCTTTTTCGGCGTCGGCGTGCGCCACATGCGCTGCCAGTTTTCGTGGTGGCTGAGGGAGTGTTTGAAGAGGCCGAAGCCCGAATAGCGTTGCATAGTCAGTTACTCCAGAACACTCAGCGATAAACCGGGAAGTCTGCGCACAGGGCCGACACTTGCTGGGCAACATTGGCCTCGACGTCGGCATCACCGAGGTTGTCGAGGATGTCGCAGATCCAGCCAGCCAACACTTCGCACTGGGTCACCTTGAAGCCGCGAGTAGTGACCGCCGGGGTACCGATGCGCAGGCCCGAGGTCACGAACGGCGATTGCGGGTCGTTCGGCACGGCGTTCTTGTTGACGGTGATGTGCGCACGGCCAAGGGCGGCGTCAGCATCTTTGCCGGTCAGACCCTGACGGATCAGGCTGACCAGGAACAAGTGGTTGTCGGTGCCGCCGGACACTACATCGTAGCCACGTTTGATAAACACGCTGGCCATCGCCTGAGCGTTGTCGATCACTTGCTGCTGATAAGCCTTGAAGCCTGGCTCCAGCGCTTCCTTGAAGCACACGGCTTTACCGGCGATGACGTGCATCAGCGGGCCACCCTGAGCGCCGGGGAACACGGCAGCGTTGAGCTTCTTCTCGATCTCTTCGTTGGACTTGGCCAGGATCAAGCCGCCACGTGGGCCGCGCAGGGTTTTGTGCGTGGTGGTGGTGACCACGTCGGCGTACGGCAGCGGGTTCGGGTACAGACCGGCAGCGACCAGGCCGGCGACGTGGGCCATGTCGACGAACAGCAGCGCGCCGACCTTGTCAGCGATCTGACGGAAGCGCGGGAAGTCGAGGGTCTTCGAGTAAGCAGAGAAACCGGCGACGATCATTTTCGGCTTGGATTCGACGGCGAGACGTTCGACTTCGTCGTAATCGATCAGCCCGGTGTCGGTGTTGATGCCGTACTGCACGGCGTTGTAGAGCTTGCCCGAGGACGACACTTTGGCGCCGTGGGTCAGGTGACCACCGTGGGCCAGGCTCATGCCGAGGATGGTGTCGCCCGGCTGGATCAGCGCCAGGTACACGGCGCTGTTGGCCGAAGAACCGGAGTGCGGCTGGACATTGGCGTAATCGGCGCCGAACAGCTGCTTGGCGCGCTCGATGGCCAGCGCTTCGACTTTATCGACGTGCTCGCAGCCACCGTAGTAGCGCTTGCCCGGATAGCCTTCGGCGTATTTGTTGGTCAGGCCGCTGCCTTGCGCTTCCATGACGCGTTTGCTGGTGTAGTTCTCTGACGCGATCAGCTCGATGTGATCTTCCTGACGTTGCTCCTCGGCATTCATCGCCGCCAGCAGTGCATCGTCGTAACCCTGGATCTGGTCTTGCTTGCTGAACATCGCGTCTCTCCCAGCGGCATCTGTGCGCCATTCGTCTCGGTAAGGCACTGGCAATCACGGCAGTGCCCTTTGATGCCGATGGTATGACCGGCGCAGACAGCTCAAATGCCTGCGCGCGCCACGCAAAGGTGCGTTTACGACATGGCTGAAAATGGCTTGTTGAATCTGCACAGATCCCCTGTAGGAGTGAGCCTGCTCGCGATGGCGGTGGGTCAGATACGCCGCCATCGCGAGCAGGCTCACTCCTACAGGGGGTTATGCGGCGAGCTGGCGGATAAGTAGCAGCAGGAGGAAATGCGCGGGATAGAGGGCATAAGCCCAGCGCCGCATCGGCGGTGGCTGGAGATGTCGCACATGTCGCAACAGGAACATTCCGAGCACTGGCGCAAACAGACAGGTGGCAATGCCAAGAATGGCGACGCTGCTACCGAACCTTGCCGAGTCGTAAAGCACTTGCCACTGATTCGCTGCGAGGCATATCAAACCCGGCAGCAAGCTGAAGTACCACGGCCGGCGAAACACCAATAGCATCGCCAACGGGAGCAGAACCCCGAAGAAGCCGAACATCAGTCGTTCCGGGAAAACTATCGCCATCACCAGGGCAGCAACACCCAGCAATCGCGACATGATCGAGGGATCCTGCCACCCCCGCGCCACCAGTAAACCCAGCGCCAACGTCGGCATCACGTTCAACGTATCCGGCTCTGGAATGTACAGCCGATAGGGGATTTCACTCACGGCGCTGAACAACACCAACCAGCCCAGATAGCGCCATTCCGTCTTCCGCGAACCATCGCGCGCCAGATTCGCCGCCATCGCCAGACAAAACCATGGAAACGCCAGCCGCCCCGGCACGTACAGCCAATCGGCGGAGAACCCGACATATCGCAGGTGATCGAGCAACATGCTCAGCAGCGCCAGCCACTTGAGCAGATCCAGCGCGCCGTCGCGTTTTCTCAGGTGCATAATCGGCCTGCGTCCATGTAATGTTCTGACAGCGACATCCCGTGTGCTCCCCGGAAGATCTTCGGTAAAGTGCGCACCATCATTGACCACGAGCCTTCACAAGAGTCTCGACCACGGAAGCCGGCCATGACCGACAAGAGCCAACAATTCGCCAGCGACAACTATTCCGGTATCTGCCCTGAAGCCTGGGCTGCCATGGAACAGGCCAACCACGGCCACCAGCGCGCTTACGGCGACGATGAATGGACCGCTCGCGCGTCCGATCATTTCCGCAAACTGTTCGAAACCGACTGCGAAGTGTTCTTCGCCTTCAACGGCACCGCCGCCAACTCGCTGGCGCTGTCGTCGTTGTGCCAGAGTTACCACAGCGTGATCTGCTCGGAAACCGCCCACGTCGAAACCGACGAATGCGGCGCCCCGGAATTCTTCTCCAACGGCTCGAAACTGCTGATCGCCGGCACTGAAAACGGCAAGATCACCCCGCAGTCGATCCGCGAAGTCGCGCTCAAGCGTCAGGATATTCACTACCCGAAACCGCGCGTGGTCACCCTGACCCAAGCCACCGAAGTCGGCAGCGTCTACACCCCGGAAGAAGTCCGCGCCATCAGCGCCACCTGCAAAGAGCTGGGCCTGCACCTGCACATGGACGGCGCGCGTTTCTCCAACGCCTGCGCGTTCCTCGGTTGCTCGCCAGCAGATTTGACCTGGAAGGCTGGCGTCGACGTGCTGTGTTTCGGCGGCACCAAGAACGGCATGGCCGTGGGTGAGGCGATCCTGTTCTTCAACCACAAACTGGCCGAAGACTTCGACTATCGCTGCAAACAGGCCGGTCAGTTGGCGTCGAAAATGCGCTTCCTTTCGGCACCGTGGGTCGGCATCCTTGAAACCGATGCATGGCTGAAATATGCGCGCCACGCTAACCACTGCGCACAATTGCTGGCAGAACTGGTCAGCGACATTCCGGGCGTCGAACTGATGTTCCCGGTCCAGGCCAACGGCGTGTTCCTGCAACTGTCGGAACCGGCCATCGCTGCGTTGACCGCGAAGAACTGGCGTTTCTACACCTTCATCGGCAAGGGCGGCGCACGCTTCATGTGCTCGTGGGACACCGAAGAAGAACGCGTCCGCGAACTGGCCCGCGACATCCGCGAAGTCATGTCCGCCTGACCTGACGCCTGCGCACTGATCGTTCCCACGCTCTGAGTGGGAACGCCTCCCGGGACGCTCCGCGTTCCAGCCCCAGATGCTAAACACCGCGATGACGCGGAGCGTCAGTGGCTGCATTCCCACGCGGAGCGTGGGAACGATTTTCGGTCGGGAATGATTTTTCCCACCAGCACTTCAGACTTCTCTGCTAGCGCAATCACTTCGTCCGTCTCACCCTGATCGTTCCCACGCTCTGCGTGGTAATGCCTCCCGGGACGCTCCGCGTTCCATTCCCGTCGCACCGCAAGATTCAAGGAAGAATCCCATGGGCCGCAGCCGCTATACCATTACCGAAACCGACAAACCGCATTTTCTGACCTGCACGATCATGGAATGGTTACCGCTGTTCATCCGCCCATACATCGTCGACCACCTGCTCAACTGCTGGCGATATCAACAGGCCCACAATGACTTGAAGCTGTACGGCTACGTGATTCTGGAAAACCATCTTCACTTCGTCGCTCAGGCGCCCGACCTGAGTAAATGCCTCAGCCAATTCAAATCATTCACTGCTCGACAGATTATTGATGACTTGCAAAGCAAAGGCGCTGACAAAGCCCTGCAACGGCTGCGCTTTAGCAAACGGGCGCACAAGCAGGATCGCGTGTATCAGCTGTGGCAGGAAGGCTCCCACGCAGAGATGGTTTATAGCGAATCGGTCATGCGCCAGAAGCTTGAATACATCCACAACAACCCGGTGAAACGCGGGTATGTGGATTTGCCAGAGCATTGGCGTTATTCGAGTGCCAGGGACTACGCGGGAACGCCGGGGCTGATCGAGGTTCAGTGCTGGTATGGAAATGGGACGCAGAGCGTCCCGGGCTGCATTCCCACGCTGAGCGTGGGAACGATCAATGGCGGAGAAAGTGCTACCTGATCTGCTTGGTCTACATTGTCTGTCGAGCCCTCCGCTCGCATAACAATAAGCAGGAGCATCGGCATGTCGTTACAAGGCAAAACCCTGTTCATCACTGGCGCCAGCCGTGGCATTGGCCGTGAGATTGCGCTGCGTGCCGCGAGGGACGGGGCCAATATCGTGATTGCGGCGAAGAGCGCCGAACCCCACGCCAAACTGCCCGGCACCATTCATAGCGTCGCCGCTGAAGTCCAGGCGGCGGGCGGCAAGGCGTTGGCGTTGCAGGTGGATGTGCGTGATGAGGACGGCGTACGCCGGGCTCTCGCCCAAGCCAACGAACATTTCGGCGCTATCGATGCGCTGGTAAACAACGCCGGGGCGATCAAGTTGACCGGTGTGCAGCACATCGAACTCAAGCGCTTTGACCTGATGCACCAGATCAACACCCGTGCGGTGCTGCTGTGCAGTCAGGCCGCCCTGCCCTATCTGAAGAAATCCGCCGGGCATATTCTCAATCTGTCGCCGCCGCTGAATCTGGCGAGCAAGTGGTTTGCGCAGTTCAGCCCGTACACGGTGACCAAGTACGGCATGAGCATGCTGACGTTGGGGATGAGCGAGGAATTTGCCAGTTACGGGATCAGCGTCAACTCACTGTGGCCGCAAACGATGATTGCCACGGCGGCGATTGAGTTTCAGTTGGGCAATCGCGAGTCGTTCAAACAAGCGCGCCAGCCTTCGATCATGGCGGATGCCGCGCATGTGATTCTGGATAGCAGCAACCGGCAGATCACCGGGCGGTTGTTGATTGATGAGGAGATTTTGCGGGAGAGCGGCGTTGGCGAGTTTGAGCATTACCGGTTTGATCGGGAAAGCGAGGCGGCGTTGATGCCGGATTTGTTTGTTGACTGAAATAGCCCCTCACCCTAGCCCTCTCCCAGAGGGAGAGGGGACTGACCGTGGTGTTTATCAGAGTTACGCCGACGTGAAATACCGAGCCGAACCCACATTTTGAAAAGCCCAAAAATCGGCTCCCTCTCCCTCGGGAGAGGGCTGGGGTGAGGGGCAAGCCGTACGCAAAAATTCGAACCACTCAAAAATCGATACGCACATCCCCCTTCGGCACACTGCAGCACGACAAGATAAACCCTTCCGCCTCATCGTCCTCGGTAATCCCGCCGTTGTGCTCCATCTCCACCTCACCGCCCAGCTTGAGCACTTTGCACGTCCCGCAAATCCCCATGCCGCAGGCCTTCGGAATCATCAGCCCCAGCTTGGCCGCCGCCGCATGCACGGTCTCACCCGGTGCCACACGAATGCTCTTGCCGGACGAGGTGAATTCGACCTGATGCAGGTCGGCGATATCGATTTCCGGCGCATCCGCTGCCTGCTCGGCCTGTTCCACCGCATCGGCACGGGCTTCCGGTGGCGTCGCACCGAAGGATTCCTCGTGATAACGCGACATGTCGTAACCGGCCACTTCGAGCAGGCGCTTGACCGCGTTCATGTACGGCGTCGGGCCGCAGCAGAACACCTCGCGCTCAAGGAAGTCCGGCACCATCAATTCGAGCATCTTGTGATTCAGGTAACCGCGATATCCGGCCCATGGCTCACCCAAGCCATGCTTCTCGCAAATCAGATGCAGGCTGAAGTTGTCGATCCGCGACGCCATGTGCTCCAGCTCGCGGTGATAAATGATGTCTTTGGGCGAGCGTGCACTGTGGATAAAGGTCATGTCGACGTTGGCGTTGGTGTCGTAAAACCAGCGCGCCATCGACATGCACGGCGTGATACCGACGCCGCCGCTCAGATAGAGGACTTTCGGGCTCGGGAAATCGATGGCATTGAACAGCCCGACCGGCCCGTGCACCGCCAGCTCCTGCCCTTCGTGCAAGGTGTCGTGCAGCCAGTTGGAAACCTTGCCGCCCGGCACGCGTTTGATCGTCACCGAAAAGCTGTACGGCACCGACGGCGAACTGGAAATCGTGTACGAGCGCATGATCGGCTGCCCTTCGATTTCCAGCTCCAGGGTGACGAACTGCCCGGGCTTGAAGAAGAACAGGATCGGCTGGTCAGCCATAAAGCAGAAGGTGCGCACGTCCCAGGTTTCCTGGATGACTTTGACGCAACGGACGATGTGTCGGCCATTGGCCCAGGTCTGGGTGGTGACCGGATTCAGGAAGCTGTTGGACATGCTGTTCTCCACGGCCGACTGTCGGCCTCATGTCGGCGATTCTGCGTATAGCGCGAACCGCCCGTTTACCTATCCGCGACATCGGCATACTTATCGCGACCAGCCCCCAACCACCGGGGGTTGCGCGTCGGGAACAGATTGCACCATGTCGCCCATGGATAAGGTTGCGCCCTGCGCCGGGCCCACACTCGCCCCAACACCAAGACAGCTTCTTTACACCTTGCGTAGCAACCGTTAGCAGCACACCTGATCAGCCACTTTTCGCCGGCCACGCAGATGGCCATGAGGATCACATCGATGGACGTCACCGCAAAAATCAGCCTGGGCGATCCGCTGGAACCCGCACGCAAGGCCACCGCGCAAATGCTCCAGGAGCGCGAGCGCACCTTTTCGCTGCCGCAACCTTTTTATAGCGATGAGCGGCTGTTCGATATCGACATGCAGGAGATCTTCCAGAAAGAATGGTTGATCGCCGGCATGACCTGCGAAATCCCGGCCAAAGGCAACTACCTGACCCTGCAGATCGGCAAGAACCCGATCATCGTCATCCGGGGTGCCGAAGGCGTGGTGCATGCGTTCCACAACGTCTGCCGTCACCGTGGCTCGCGTCTGTGCACCAGTGAAAAAGGCAAGGTCGCCAAACTGGTCTGCCATTATCACCAGTGGACGTACGAGCTGGACGGTCGCCTGCTGTTCGCCGGCACCGAAATGGGCGCCGACTTCGACATGAAGCAGTACGGCCTGAAACCGGTGAACGTGAAGACCGCCGGCGGCTACATCTTTATCAGCCTGGCCGAGAATCCGCCGGCCATTGATGACTTCCTGTCGACGCTGAACCATTACATGGAACCGTACGACATGGAGAACACCAAGGTGGCAATCACCACCACCTTGATGGAAAAAGCCAACTGGAAACTGGTGCTGGAAAACAACCGCGAGTGCTACCACTGCAACGCGTCGCACCCGGAACTGCTGAAAACCCTGCTGGAATGGGACGACGTCACCGACCCGCGCGCCGATCAGGCGTTCAAGGACCACGTCGCCGCGTCCGCCGCTGCCTGGGAAGCCGAGAAGATTCCTTACGCCCACGCCAGTTTCGGCCTGCGCAACCGCATCGTGCGCATGCCGCTGCTCAAAGGCACCGTGTCGATGACACTCGACGGCAAACAGGGCTGCGCGAAACTGATGGGCCGGATCAAGAACCCGGATCTGGGCTCGATGCGCATCCTGCATCTGCCACATTCGTGGAACCACTGCATGGGCGACCACATCATCGTCTTCACCGTGTGGCCGATCAGCGCACAGGAAACCATGGTCACCACCAAGTGGATCGTGCACAAGGATGCGGTTGAAGGCGTGGATTACGATGTGGAACGCATGCGCCAGGTGTGGGATGCGACCAACGATCAGGACCGGCGTCTGGCGGAAGAGAACCAGCGCGGGATCAACTCCACGGCGTATCAGCCTGGGCCTTACTCGAAGACGTATGAGTTTGGTGTGGTCAACTTCGTTGATTGGTACAGCGAGCGCCTGTTGAGCAACCTCGGCGCCGAGCCTGCGCCGTACCTCAAAGGCGTGCCTGTGCAGGGCTGATCAAGATCAAAAGATCGCAGCCTTCGGCAGCTCCTACAGGTGGAATGCGTTCCCTTGTAGGAGTGAGCCTGCTCGCGATAGCTATCTCACCTTCACCACATCCCTGAACCTTGATTGCACAATTTCTGATCAATCACCCCACACCCTATACCCACCAAGCCTCCCAGCCTTTCGCAAACAAGTTATCCACATAGCCACCCACAGCAAATGGGGGTAACTGTGGATGAACGAAAAAATAACTGACTGATTTATGAAGAAAAATCGTGACTTATCCAGAAGTACGGTTTGCAAGACGCATTGGTTGTTTTTTGATCATATTCCTGTAAGCCAAGTTCTGCATGGTCTGTAGAGGATGACGAACACGTTATCCACAGAAGCGCCAACAGAGTTCGGGGGTAACTTTGCCTTATCTGTGGAAAAGCCTTGGAGGCTGTGTGAAATCGGGATTTGCGCGGGAGTTTTTCGTCGAAACAGATTAATTGATTGTTTTTTGATCAACTCTTCACAGGCCACGTTTTATAAGGGTCTCAGCGGATAGCGAACATCTTATCCACAGAAGCGCCAACAGAGATTGGGGGCAACTTGCTGAGTTATCCTGGCGAAAAAGCCCTGAAAATCCGTGACTTAGGCTGGCTGTTTTTTGATCGGATAGCTGCAGGGCTTGAATGACGTGGGGTGTAGAGAGGGGCGAACATGTTATCCACAGATCGACCAACAGGGACTGTGGGTAAACCGCTACCCTCATCTGAACGCCGCCCGCCCAGCCCTCTCCCGGAGGGAGAGGGAGCCGACCGAATCGCCTATTTGAACTCCATCGACCTGAACGAACATTGTGATCTCAGGCTTGGCCAAACCAACGTCACCACGCAATCGCAGGTCGATGTAATTAGCCAATACCACTCGGTCGGTCCCCTCTCCCTCTGGGAGAGGGCTAGGGTGAGGGGCTTTTCAGCGAACAACACCTTCTTCAATCAGCAACTTGAGAATCGCTTCAGCACCGGCCTGCGCGGTAACTCCTTTGAGCACCTGTCCACCGCCGCCACTGGCTTTGGCCGTCGCTGCTTTCATCCGGTCGGCACCGCTTTTGGCTTTGATCACTTTCAGGCGCTTGGGCCTTGGTTTGGCCGGTTGCAGGGTGGCGGCAGCGAGGAGTTCATCGTCGATAACTTCAACGTCGTCCGCCTCCAGCACCCCACGACGCGCCGGGCCGTAGGCACTCTGCCGAGGCTTCGGCGCAGCGTTATCCACAGTTGCCATAAACGGCAGCTTCACCTTCAACCGCCGCCGCTGCCCACGCGGCAACGCTTGCAGCACTAGCGCCGAACCGTCATTGATCGACTCCACCTGAGCCAGCCCCACTACCAGCGGCCAGCCCAGACCTTCCGCCAGCAGGAACGGCAACATCCCCGAACCTTCACCGGTTTCTGCCTGGCTGCCGGTCAGCACCACCTGCGCACCGGCATCGCGCAGATACGCGGTCAGCGCCGGCAGCGCATCGGCGCCAGCCGGTTGCTCCAGCACGTGCATCTGTTCCAGCCCCATGCCCAGGTAGGCGCGCAACGCCGGTTCCGCAACGTCGCCGGCATGCAGCACTTGCAGGTTATCCCCAGCCAGTTGCAGACCCAGTTCCACGGCGCGCGCGTCCTGATCAGCACGGCGTGGCCGCCCGGAAGTCGGGTGAGCGCCGATTGAAACCAGACTGATTACTTTCGTGTTCATAGCGTTTCCTTAAGCCGCATCGCGCTTGGCTTCGTTGCGGTAAGCCGCGACCGCTTCGATCAACGCCTGAAGAATCTCCGCGCTCTCGCCGATCACCGACAAATCGGCACGCTTGATCATGTCGCAACCCGGATCAAGGTTGATTGCCACGACCTTGTCGCAGGCACCAATGCCTTGCAGGTGCTGGATCGCGCCTGAGATACCCACAGCCACATACACCCGCGCGGTCACCCAGGTGCCGGACGCGCCGACCTGGCGATCACGGGCCATGAAGCCATCGTCCACGGCGACCCGCGAAGCGCCTTCGGTAGCGCCGAGCACTGCGGCCGTTTCGTGGAACAGCGCCCAGTCTTTGACGCCGTTGCCGCCGGAGAAAATGAACTCCGCTTCGGCCATCGGAATCGCCGCCGGGTCCACTGCCACCGCACCGAGATCCTCAATCCGCGACAGGCTGCGCGCGACACTTGTGGATAACTCCACCGGTAATACTTCATGACGGGTTTCACTGACTGGCTCGGCGCATTCGGCCGCCGCCAGAATCAACCGCGCGACCGGACGGGCAAGGTCTTGCAAGCCCGCACCTGCACGGCCGATGCACTCCTGATCCTTGACCTGCCAGACCCGTGTCGCCGGGCGCTCGCCCAATGCTGCAGCAAAACGCCGACCGAGTTCACCACCACCGCTGCGACTGTCCGGCAGCAGCCAATGCCGTGGATTGAACTGGTTATCCACAGCGCGCAAACCTTGCACGCGTTGCTCCGGTGCATAACCGTTGAACTGTTCGCCTTCGAGCACCAGCAGGCGATCGACGCCAGCAGTGGCGAAAGCGTTTTCCTTGTGCTCGCCAAAAACCACGGCCAACACCGCGCCGTCATTACCGGCAAGCTGATGGGCGAGACCGAGCAAGTCACGGTCGTGGCTGCTCAAGCGACCGCCGACCATGTCCGGCACCACGCTGATGTAGAACGCCGGGGCCGGCACTTGATGCAGCGGCAATTGCACTTCCACAGCCGCCGAACGTTTGACCGCCCCGCCCTGTTGCGCACCGCTGCGGTCGATCCGTTTGATGCCGTTGGGGCCGATAAAACCGATGCCGTGCAGGTTCTTGCGGATGACGCCGTTGGGCCCCATCCAGCTGTGTTGCGCCGGTTGCATGGCCGCATGCAGCGGATGCAGGCGGTTACGCGCAATCCATTCGGCGCGTGGGTCGCGGCGGATAATGTCGCTCATCAGTGGGCCTCCGCAGGTTCACGTTTGGCCGGGGTGGCAGGCTTGCTCGGCGCGGCGTCTTCGAGCAGCGCGTCGGCCACCAGTTCAGCGATGTCCTTGATCAGCGGACGCGGTTCGACCACGCCTTCGAGCATCGCCGTGCACTGTGGACAACCCACGGCCACCAGTTCGGCGCCGGTCTCGCGGATGTCTTCCATGCGCATATCAGGTATCCGTTGCTTGCCCGGAATGTCGGTGATCGGCGCCCCGCCACCGCCGCCGCAGCAGCGCGAACGGAAGCCGGAACGTTGCATCTCTTTGACTTCAATACCGAGCGCACGCAGCACTTCACGCGGCGCTTCGTACTCGCCGTTGTAGCGGCCGAGGTAGCACGGATCGTGATAAGTCACGCTGTTGCCTTTGTGCTGTCCGAGATTGAGTGCACCGGCCTGAATGATTTCCGCCATGTAGGTGCTGTGGTGCTGCACCAGGTAGTTGCCGTCGAACGCGCCGTACTCGTTTTTCAGCACGTGGAAGCTGTGCGGATCGCAAGTGACAATGCGGTTGAAGCTGTATTTGGCCAGAGTCTGGATGTTGCGTTTGGCGAGCAACTGGAAGGTCGCTTCATCGCCGAGACGCCGCGCCACATCGCCACTGTCACGCTCTTCGAGACCGAGCACGGCGAAGTCGATTTTCGCCGCTTTCAGCACTTTGACGAACGCGCGCAGGGTGCGCTGGTTACGCATGTCAAAAGCACCGTCGCCAACCCAGAACAGCACGTCGGTGGATTTCTTTTCGCTGAGCAGATTGAGGTTCAGATCCGCCGCCCAGTTCATCCGACCGCCCGGAGCAAAACCGCCGGGGTTGTCGGTGGCGATAAGGTTTTCGAGAACTTCGGCCCCCTTGTTCGGGGTCGCGCCTTTTTCCAGGGTCAGATGGCGGCGCATGTCGACGATGGCGTCGACGTGCTCGATCATCATCGGGCATTCCTCGACGCAGGCGCGGCAGGTGGTGCACGACCAGAGGGTTTCGGCGTCGACCAGACCGTTGACGATCGGTTGATGCGGATTGCCTGAGTGTTCGCCGATGGGTTTGCCAGGATAAGGACTGCCGGCGAACTTGGCATCGGTGCCGCCAGCGAGGCCGACGACCATGTCCTGAATCAGTTTTTTCGGGTTCAGCGGCTGGCCGGCGGCGAAGGCCGGGCAGGCTGCTTCGCACTTGCCGCACTGCACGCAGGCGTCAAAACCGAGTAACTGGTTCCAGGTGAAATCCTTGGGTTTTTCCACCCCCAGTGGTGCGTTCGGATCGTTCAGATCCAGCGGCTTCAAACCGGTGGAACGACCGCCGCCAAAGCGTTCGGCGCGACGGTGCCAAGCCAGATGTAGCGCACCGGCGAAGGCGTGTTTCATCGGCCCGCCCCAGGTCATGCCGAAGAACAACTCCGACACGCCCCACAGCACACCAATCCCCAGAATCGCCGCAAGCACCCAGCCGCCGAAGTTCTCCGGCAGGATTCCAGCCACTGGCAAGGTCAGCAGAAAGAACGACGCCGAGAACGCCAGCAGGCTTTTCGGCAGGCGCATCCACGGACCTTTCGACAGCCGCGCGGGCGGGTTGCGCCGACGCAGATAAACGAAGATCGCGCCGACGAACATCACTGCCGTCATCAGCAGCAAGGCGTAACCGAGAATGCGGTTATGCAGGCCGAAACCGTGCACCAGCAGCGCCAGCACAATCGACGCCACCGCGCCGCCGGCCGTGGCCACGTGGGTATTGGCGATGTATTTGTCCCGCGCCACCACATGGTGCAAATCGACCATGTAACGCTTGGGCATGGCCAACAGGCCGCCGATCAGATCGACCTTCGAGGCCCGGCCCCGACGCCACATGGCCACCCGCCGCAACGCGCCAAGGACACCAAGGCCGATAGCTGCGAACAACAGGATTGGAAGAAGGGTGTTCAACATGGTGAAGCTCCCACCAGTACAACCTGGAGAAACACGGCGTTCAATGATCGTTCCCACGCTCTGCGTGGGGATGCATCCCGGGACGCTCCGCGTCCCAAGCGGACGCAGAGCGTCCATTGCGGCATTCCCACGCAGAGCGTGGGAACGATCGGTTCACTAGCCCTTAGAAATCCTTGCAGAGCCGCAGGGCGTCATAGATCGCAGCGTGGGTGTTGCGCTGCGCCACGCAGTCGCCGATGCGGAACAGCAAGTAGCCGTCGCCCGCCTCGCTCAGCGAAGGTTGTGGCTGGATCGCGAACAACGCTTCGACGTCGATCTGGCCCTTGTTGCGCGAACCCTCTTTGAGCGCGTAGTAGATTTCCTCATCCGGACGCACGCCGTTTTCCACCACCACCTGATCGACCACCCGCTCCTCTTTCGCGCCGGTGTATTCGTTCTCCAGCACCGCAACCAGTTTGTCGCCTTCGCGGTAGACCTTCTCGAGCATCATGTCGCCGGTCATGATCACTTCTTTCGGGTACATGCTGCGGTAGTAGGTCGGGAACGACGTACCGCCGATCGCCACGCCCGGCTTGATGTCGTCGGTGACGATCTCGACCTGGCTGCCCTTGTCGGCGAGGAAGTCGGCTACCGACATCCCGGTGAACTCGCAGATGGTGTCGTAGACCAGCACGTTCTTGCCCGGCGCGACCTTGCCGTCGAGCACGTCCCAACTGCTGACCACCAGCCCTTCGGCGGCACCCCAGTGTTCGTTTTGTTCCAGGTACGGATGCCCGCCGACCGCCAGCACCACCACGTCCGGACGCAAGTCCATGATGGTGTCGGCATCAGCCGCCGTGCCCAGACGCAGATCGACTTTCAGCCGCGCCAGTTCCAGCTGGAACCAGCGGGTGATGCCGGCGATCTGGTCGCGCTGCGGTGCTTTCGATGCGGTGGTGATTTGCCCACCGATGAATTCCTTTTTCTCGAACAGGGTCACGTCGTGGCCACGCTCGGCGGCAACGCGTGCCGCTTCCATGCCGGCAGGGCCGGCACCGACGATCACCACTTTGCGTTTCGGCCCGGTGGATTTCTCGATGATGTGCGGCACGCCCATGTATTCACGGGACGTCGCGGCGTTCTGGATGCACAGCACGTCCAGACCTTGGTACTGGCGGTCGATGCAATAGTTGGCGCCGACACACTGCTTGATCTGGTCGATCTGGCCCATCTTGATCTTGGCGATCAGGTGCGGGTCAGCGATGTGCGCACGGGTCATGCCGACCATGTCGACGTAACCGCCTTCAAGAATCCGCGTAGCCTGGTTCGGGTCCTTGATGTTCTGTGCGTGCAGCACCGGCACCTTGACCACTTCCTTGATCCCGGCGGCCAGATGCAGGAACGGCTCCGGTGGATAACTCATGTTCGGAATCACGTTGGCCAGGGTGTTGTGGGTGTCACAACCCGAGCCGACGACGCCGATGAAGTCGAGCATGCCGGTGTCGTCGTAATACTTGGCGATCTGCTTCATGTCCTCGTGGGACAAACCGTCCGGGTGGAACTCGTCACCGCACAGACGCATGCCGACGCAGAAGTCATCACCGACCTCGGCGCGCACGGCTTTCAGCACTTCCAGACCGAACTTCATCCGGCCTTCAAAGGTGCCGCCCCATTCGTCGGTACGCTTGTTGACGCGCGGACTCCAGAACTGGTCGATCATGTGCTGGTGCACCGCCGACAGTTCAACGCCGTCGAGGCCACCGGCCTTGGCCCGGCGCGCGGCCTGGGCGTAGTTGCCGATCACCCGCCAGATTTCTTCCGGCTCGATGGTTTTGCAGGTGGCGCGGTGCACCGGTTCACGGATGCCCGACGGCGACATCAGGGTCGGCCAGTTGAAGCCGTCCCAGCGCGAGCGCCGGCCCATGTGGGTAATCTGAATCATGATCTTGGCGCCGTGCTTGTGCATGGCGTCCGCCAGATTCTGGAAATGCGGAATGATCCGGTCGGTGGACAAGTTCACCGAGCTCCACCACTCCTGCGGGCTGTCGATGGCGACCACGGAGGAACCGCCACAGATCGCCAGGCCGATGCCGCCCTTGGCTTTCTCTTCGTAATACTTGACGTACCGGTCGGTGGTCATGCCACCGTCAGTCGCGTAGACCTCGGCGTGCGCAGTGCTGAGCACGCGGTTGCGGATGGTCAGTTTGCCGATCTGGATCGGCTGGAACATTGCTTCGAAAGCCATGGCGGGTTCCTCGACTTACAACGGCTTGACGGTGAACAGGCCGTCGTCGTGGCCTTCTTCAGAGCCACCGTAAACTTGCTCGGCAACCGTGCGAATCTTGCTGCCGCGCGCCTCAAGAATCTGATCCATGGCACCGGCAAACCAACCGGTGAACATGTAGTCGACTTTGCGCCCGACCTTGCCGTAGACGTAGACGAATGCCGAGTGTTCGAGCTTGACGCTGGCGGTGCCTTTGTCGAGGTCGATGTCCTGGATCCTGAACAGGCCCCAGCCGCGTTGCGACAGACGCTTCATGTAGTGCTCGAACACCGCGACGCCTTCCAGGCCGTGGCATTCAGCTTCTTTTTCGCACCAGTGCCAGGCGGATTTGTAGCCGGCCTTGTAGAGGATCTCGGCGTAGGCTTCAGCGCCCAGGACCTCTTCAATGCCCATGTGGTTGTTGACGAAAAAGTGGCGCGGTACGTAGAGCATCGGCAGGGCGTCGGAAGTCCAGACACCGGTCTCGCTGTCGACTTCGATTGGCAATTGCGGGGCGATCTTGGCCATGGAAACTTAACTCCAGAAAAATAGTGGATTCAGTGGTGACCGCTGCCCTCACCCCAGCCCTCTCCCACAGGAGAGGGGGCAGATCGGCGGCGGTCTTGAGTCAGCGTTACTCGCCCCAGACGTCTTTGAGGACGTTGACCCAGTTTTCGCCCATGATCTTGCGCACCACGCGCTCGGAATGGCCGCGCTTGAGCAGGGTTTCAGTGAGGTTCGGGAACTCGCCGACGGTGCGGATGCCCAGCGGGTTGATGATCTTGCCGAAGCTGGTCAGACGGCGGGCGTAGCCCTTGTCGTGGGTCAGGTATTCGAAGAAGTCCTGCCCGTGGCCCTGGGTGAAGTCGGTGCCGATGCCAATGGCGTCTTCGCCAACGATGTTCATGGTGTATTCGATCGCTTCGGCGTAGTCGTCGATGGTCGAATCGATGCCCTTGGCGAGGAACGGCGCAAACATGGTCACGCCGACAAAACCGCCATGGTCGGCGATGAACTTCAGTTCTGCATCGGACTTGTTGCGCGGGTGTTCTTTCAGACCCGACGGCAGGCAGTGGGAATAGCACACCGGTTTTTTCGATTCGAGGATGACCTCTTCGGACGTCTTCGAACCGACGTGGGACAGGTCGCACATGACGCCGACGCGGTTCATCTCAGCCACGATCTCGCGACCGAAGCCCGACAGGCCGCCGTCACGTTCGTAGCAACCGGTGCCCACCAGGTTCTGGGTGTTGTAGCACATCTGCACGATGCCGACGCCGAGCTGTTTGAACACCTCGACATAGCCGATCTGATCTTCAAAGGCGTGGGCATTCTGGAAGCCGAAGAGGATGCCGGTCTTGCCTTGTTCTTTGGCGCGACGGATGTCGGCGGTGGTACGCACCGGCATCACCAGATCGCTGTTTTCGCGGATCAGCTTCTGGCTGGCAGCGATGTTGTTCACGGTCGCCTGAAAGCCTTCCCACACCGACACAGTGCAGTTGGCTGCCGTCAGACCGCCCTTGCGCATGTCTTCGAACAGCTCGCGGTTCCATTTGGCAATGATCAGACCGTCGATAACGATGCTGTCGGCGTGTAATTCGGCTGGGCTCATCAGGCGTCCCCTTATTGGCGATTCATGCGCCGAATCGTCTGCCGGCGCTTTGGGGCCAGCATATGCCTCGGTGCCGGGGCGACCGGGTGCAAAAACGACAGGGGAATTGCCGAAAGCGTCAATCCGCGACAAAGGGTCGCCAGACGCTCCGATCAGCTACCTGTTCAAGCCCGCCAGCTTGAGCCAGAATCTGGCGCATCTTGGAAACACCACTGGATTAGAGCGGCGACAACAATGAAATCGATCTTCCTGGCTTTGGCTTTGATTGCGACCGGCGTACAAGCCGCCGAAGAATCCGACAACAACCCCTGCGACGCCGTCGAAAACGACGTCCAGACCCTGGAATGCTCGACCTACAGCCGCACCACCGCTGAAGACCTGCTCAAGGACAACTACGCCAGCCTGACCGAACGCATGCAGACCGCGTACGGCAAAAACGCCACGCAACTGGCGGATATCACCGCCAAGCTCAAGACCGCCCAGCAACAATGGCTGAAGACGCGGGATGCCGATTGCGCGGTGGAAGCGTTCCCGGCCACTGCTGGCAGCAAGGCGTTCACAATTGCGCAGAATGATTGCGTGGCGCGGATGAGTGATGAACGGTCGGAGTTTTTGGAGTCGATTGGGCAGGAATAGTCCTCAAAATTTGAAGGAAAATTGGCACTGCTTTCTGCAATTGCCTCGTGAATCTCTTCTTCTTACGGCACATGCCAACTTCGCCTACACCTATTGCGTGAAAGCCCCGATCTACGGGCGCTTCACGCAATATCCTGACAACTGTTCTTGATTGGCCACTTTAAAAATATAAGTAAATATTCGCGAATCTTATAAAAGACTTATATTCTTCCATGAACAGCATCCACTGGACACGAAAGGCCGTTAAGCAACTCTTGAAATTGCACTCTGTGCATCAGGTACAGGTTCGAGATGCCGTTACGGCGCTTGCCGACATGCCTGATGTGGGCAATGTCAAAGCACTGATTGGCCATGACTACGCCTACCGCCTGCGTGTCGGTAATTATCGAGTCATGTTCGACTGGGATGGCGCAATCAAAGTGGTCAGTATTCAAGAGGTCAAGAAACGCGATGAACGCACCTACTGACATCCAAATCATCAACGACGCCGAGGGCAAACCGGCCTTCGTGGTCATTCCCTATGCGCAATATGTCGCGCAGAAAATGCAGCCCGATCTGATTCCCCATGAAGTGGTCAGTCGGATGGTCGACGGAGCGACACCGATCCGTGCCTGGCGCGAATACCTAAACCTGACTCAGGAAGAAGTCGCCAAACGCATGGGCATTTCGCAACCGGCGTTTGCTCAACAGGAAACGGTGTCCAAGCCACGAAAAGCAACTCGCGAAAAGATTGCGGCGGCCTTTGGAATCAGCTCTGAGCAGCTTGAGCTCTAGCCGGTAACGGCGTGTTTGCCTGCTGCAAAAGCCAGACATTCACACCGCCACCCGATGCCAGCATCAGTCGTGAAATGGAGAACGAGGTTTCACATGATCGAGGATCAGACGTGGCGCCTCATATTCATACCCCAGGTCAGCGATGTCGCTCACGTCCCGAGCAGTCTGAGCAAACGGTTCGAGCACATCATCATAGTTATGTCCTTTCGGACCATTAACCAGCGGCGCGTAATGCGGCGCCCAACGTTCGTTGCTCTGGAGCATCAGTGACTGCCAGTCTGCCCACACCTTGTCGACAAAGCAGTGATGCAGGAAGAACACCGGATCATCTGGAGAGGTCATCGGCAACATATTGCCGCCCACCCAAAGGTGGACGCGATTATGCAGTTGTGAACCCGCAGTGGTTACCTGCGGATCACCGCGCTGGGTGATCCAGCCTTCCAGACGATTTCGGAAGCCGCGCACAGTTGGACCGGAATCATAAGGCGGGGTGTCGTAAAGACTTTCGCGCAAAGCCATTTGCAGATCTTCCGGGGTCGGCAATGAGTTTACGACCAGCCCGAACTGGCGCTTCAAACCAGGACCTGGCAAATCGTCATCCGGATAGGAGGGAACCGGCCATTGACCGTGTTTATAGGCAAACCGACCGGTTGCTACACGCCAGTCATCGCCTTCAACACCATTGCCGCCCATAAAATCCTCAGCCCACACTGGAGAGTTGTGCGGATCGGCTGCATCTTCGGTCCAGTTCCAGTACGGGATCGTGATGGAGGGGTTAATCGCCTGAAGGTCATTTTCGAACTTCAGCAAAAACGCGCGGTGCCAAGGCAGGAACGAAGGCCCACGGTGGGCACCATTGCGGTAGTTCGGATCGTTTGGTTCATGTGGCAGCACGGTGGGCTTCATGACCTGGTGATGCAGATGCACATACTCATCGTATTGGCCTGACTGTTTGAGCTGGAGGCAGGCATCGACGAAGTTGTCTTTTTCGATTGGGGTCAGCGAGCGAATGTTCTTGCGCTGCTTCATGTCTTCAATCCCTTGAGCGAGGTTAGGTGTAGAAAGGGCGACAATCGTCCCAATCCTCCGACAACCAAGCTAGGCGCCAGTCGGAAGGCCGTCTACTGTCAGAAATTACAGGTCAGCGACGATTTCTGACCAGCGGTATTGCACCGTTGGGGCGCCGACGCGAAGTGACTTGACCGCCCGACTGCGTCAACATGACCGCCATCCAATTCGCTCATAAGGTCACTCGCCCATGAACATCTGCGGCATCGAAATCAAAGGCAGCGAAGCAGTCATCGCCGTGGCCGCTCTCGACGGTTCGGCTTTGAGCCATGTCCCCCTTGCCACCAAGAAGATCGCCCTCGAAGACGATGACGAGGCGGCCAACGTGAAGCTGTTCGCGGCGCAGGTGGCGTCGTTTGTGCGCGAGAACTCGGTTGACCGGATTGCGATCAAGAAGCGCAGCAAGAAGGGTGAGTTTGCCGGTGGGCCGACGACGTTCAAGATTGAGGGGATTTTGCAGCTGCTGGATGGCTGTGAAGTGACGTTGTTGTCGCCGCAGACGATCAATGCGCAGGCGAAGAAGCATAATTTCGAGCTGCCGGGGACGCTGAACAAGTATCAGCATGAGGCTTACAAGGCAGCGTGTTCGGCGTTGATGAAGAAGTAAGATCAAAAGATCGCAGCCTGCGGCAGCTCCTACATTGGAATGTATTTCCATGTAGGAGCTGCCGCAGGCTGCGATCTTTTGATGTTAGGCCTGGGCGGTACGCCGGTCTTCGCGCGGGCAGCGCGCAAAGCGTGCCCGGTAGCTGCGGGTGAAGTACGACGGTGATTCAAACCCGCAGGCAATGCTGACTTCGAGCACGCTCATGTCGGTCTGGCGCAGCAGCTGCCGGGCCTTTTCCAGGCGCAGGCGCAGATAGAAATTGCTCGGCGTATCGTTCAAGTGCAGCCGAAACAAGCGCTCCAATTGCCGCCGCGTCACCTTGATCGAATCCGCCAGTTGCAGCGTGGTCAGCGGCGGTTCGCTGTGCTGCTCCATCTCGCCGATCACTTGCACCAGTTTCTTGTTGCTGATCCCGTAACGCGTGGCGACTTCCATGCGCTGGTGGTCTTTGCGCGGACGGATGCGCCCCAGTACAAACTGCTCGCTGACCTGAATCGCCAGCTGCGGGCCGTGGGCCTGGGCGATCAGATCGAGCATCAAATCAATCGAAGCGGTGCCGCCCGCCGAGGTGATGCGCCGACGGTCGATCTCGAACAGCTCTTGGGTCACGCTGAGCTGTGGATAAGATTCCTTGAACGCGTCGATGGCTTCCCAGTGCAGGGTCAGGCGATGGCCATCGAGCAGGCCCGCCTCGGCAAGGACAAAGCTGCCGGTGTCGATGGCGCCGAGTGTCACGCCGTCGTTATCCAGCCGCCGCAACCAGTGCTCCAGCGCTGGCGTGGCGAATTTCAGCGGTTCAAACCCAGCCACCACCAACAACGTCGCGCCTTTCTTCAACGGCTCCAGTGCCGCATCGGCATTGACCGACATGCCATTGCTCGCCAGCACCGCCCCGCCATCAGCGCTCAACACGTGCCAGCGATACAACTCGCCACGAAAGCGGTTGGCCACGCGCAGCGGTTCGATCGCGGAAATAAAGCCGATGGCGGAGAACCCCGGCATCAGCAAAAAGTAGAAATCCTGGGACATGGGCGCACTCGGTTGGCGGGTAGCGTGGGATGTTGATACGCCAGTTGTCTTCGGCATTCAAGACCGCAGGTCGCTACAGTGCAAATGCCAGTCGCCGCAGTGCGCTTTCATGGGCGTATAGCTGCGTAACTTTGCATCACCGGCACGACAGATGCCGGAACTCACAATAACGACCTGCCGAGGAACCCGACATGAAACGACTGATCAGCAGCTGTGTTCTTGCACTCAGCGGTACCGCTTTCTTGAGCGCCAGCGTCATGGCGGCCGAACCCGCCTCGTGCCAGAACGTGCGCATGGGCGTGGTCAACTGGACCGACGTGATCGCCACCAGTGCCATGACCCAGGTCCTGCTCGACGGCCTCGGCTACAACACCAAACAAACCAGCGCCTCCCAGCAAATCATCTTCGCCGGGATCCGCGATCAGCGCCTGGACCTGTTCCTCGGTTACTGGAACCCGCTGATGACCCAGACCATCACCCCTTTCGTCGACGCCAATCAGGTCAAAGTGCTTGAAGCGCCGAGCCTGAAAGACGCTCGCGCGACCCTCGCGGTGCCGACCTATCTGGCCGACAAGGGCCTGAAAACCTTCGCCGACATCGCCAAGTTCGAAAAAGAACTGGGCGGCAAGATCTACGGCATCGAGCCAGGCTCGGGCGCCAACACGCAGATCAAGGCAATGATCGCGAAGAACCAGTTTGGCCTCGGCAAGTTCCAGCTGGTCGAGTCCAGCGAAGCCGGGATGCTCGCCGCCGTCGATCGCGCCGTGCGCCGCAAAGAGGCCGTGGTGTTCTTCGGCTGGGCGCCGCACCCGATGAACGTCAACGTGCAGATGACCTATCTGACCGGCAGTGACGACGCTCTCGGCCCGAACGAAGGCATGGCCACCGTGTGGACCGTCACCTCGCCGAAATACGCCGAGCAGTGCCCGAACGTTGGCCGTCTGCTGACCAACCTGACGTTCACCGCCGAGGACGAGAGCCGGATGATGCAGCCGCTGCTCGACCACAAGGACGCTTTCGAATCGGCCAGGCAATGGCTCAAGGATCACCCCGAAGACAAGCAGCGCTGGCTCGAAGGTGTGACTACTTTCGATGGCAAACCGGCCGCTGAAAATTTCCAGCTGACCAGCAAATAACTCACCCCGAATCAACGCTTCGCAGCCCCGAAAAGGGCTGCGGACAGACCCATCACGCCTGAAGGAAACCGCACCATGAACCACGACGTCATCATCACCTGCGCACTCACCGGTGCTGGCGACACGACCGCCAAGAGCCCGCACGTGCCGGTCACCCCGAAACAGATCGCAGCGGCAGCCGTTGAAGCGGCCAAGGCCGGCGCCACCGTCGTGCACTGCCATGTGCGCGATCCGCAGACCGGCAAGTTCAGCCGCGACGTGGCGCTGTACCGCGAAGTGATGGAGCGCATCCGCGAGGCGGACGTCGACATCATCGTCAACCTCACCGCCGGCATGGGCGGCGACCTGGAGATCGGTGCTGGCGAGAACCCGATGGAGTTCGGCCCGAACACTGATCTGGTTGGCCCGCTGACCCGTCTCGCTCACGTTGAAGAGTTGCTGCCGGAAATCTGCACCCTCGACTGCGGCACGCTGAACTTCGGCGATGGCGACACCATTTACGTCTCCACCCCGGCGCAACTGCGTGCTGGCGCCAAGCGCATCACCGAGCTGGGCGTGAAGGCTGAGCTGGAGATTTTCGACACCGGGCATCTGTGGTTTGCCAAGCAGATGATCAAGGAAGGTTTGCTGGATAACCCGTTGTTCCAGCTGTGCCTGGGCATCCCGTGGGGCGCGCCGGCGGATACCACCACGATGAAAGCCATGGTCGATAACTTGCCAGCCGATGCGGTGTGGGCCGGGTTCGGGATTGGCCGGATGCAGATGCCGATGGCGGCGCAAGCGGTGTTGCTCGGCGGCAACGTGCGGGTCGGGCTGGAAGACAACCTGTGGCTGGACAAGGGTGTGCTGGCGACCAATGGCCAACTGGTTGAGCGCGCCACCGAGATTCTCAGTCGCCTCGGTGCCCGCGTGCTGACCCCGGCGGAAGGTCGCAAAAAAATGGGCCTGACCCAGCGCGGTTAACGAACTCACCTCAAAACCCTGTGGGAGCGAGCCTGCTCGCGAAGAGGCCGGTACATCCGAAGCATCTTCAGCAGCAGAGCCAGCGCATTCGCGAGCAGGCTCGCTCCCACAGTTGATCGCCGAACTATTCAGGAATGTCGCTATGAGCTTTATCACCGAAATCAAGACCTTCGCCGCGCTGGGCAGCGGTGTCATCGGCAGCGGCTGGGTCGCGCGCGCCCTCGCCCATGGCCTGGATGTGATCGCTTGGGATCCGGCCCCCGGCGCCGAAGCAGCACTGCGCAAACGTGTGGCCAATGCCTGGGGCGCGCTGGAGAAAAACGGTCTGGCGCCGGGTGCTTCGCAGGATCGTCTGCGCTTTGTCGCGACCATCGAAGAGTGCGTACGCGATGCCGATTTCATTCAGGAAAGCGCCCCGGAACGTCTGGAGCTGAAACTCGATCTGCACAGCAAGATCAGCGCCGCGGCCAAGCCGAATGCGTTGATTGGTTCAAGTACGTCCGGCCTGTTGCCGAGCGAGTTTTACGAGAGTTCGACAAACCCGGAACGCTGCGTGGTCGGCCACCCGTTCAACCCTGTCTATCTACTGCCGCTGGTGGAAGTGGTCGGTGGCAAGAACACCGCGCCGGAAGCTGTGCAAGCAGCGATGAAAGTCTACGAATCCCTCGGCATGCGCCCGTTGCATGTGCGCAAGGAAGTGCCTGGGTTCATCGCCGACCGCTTGCTCGAAGCGCTGTGGCGTGAAGCGCTGCATCTGGTCAACGACGGCGTGGCGACCACTGGCGAGATCGATGATGCGATTCGCTTTGGCGCTGGTTTGCGCTGGTCGTTCATGGGCACGTTCCTGACTTACACGCTGGCCGGCGGCGATGCGGGCATGCGTCACTTCATGTCGCAATTCGGCCCGGCGTTGCAGTTGCCGTGGACCTATCTGCCGGCGCCGGAGCTGACTGACAAGTTGATTGATGATGTGGTGGATGGCACCAGCGATCAGCTTGGTCGTCACAGTATTTCGGCGCTGGAGCGTTATCGTGATGATTGTTTGCTGGCGGTGCTGGAGGCGGTGAAGACTACCAAGGAGAAGCATGGGATGGCGTTCAGCGAGTGATGTTTCTGGAATGACATCGTGGCCCTCACCCTAGCCCTCTCCCAGAGGTAGAGGGGACCGACCGCGGTGTTTATGCGAGCCGCACCGACCTGATTTATCGAGCCGAACTCAAGTTTTGAAAGGCCCCCGATCTGCTCCCTTTCCCCCTCTCCCCCTTGGGGGCGGTCCGACGTTTCGGGAGGGCTGGGGTGAGGGGGTAGCTTTTGACCTTGCCTCTGATTTCAGAGCAAAGGTCGAAACCGCCACCCTCACCCCCCGCCCTCTCCCGGAGGGAGAGGGAGCTAAAAGCAATCCCTGCATCCTGCACACCTCCTGTAGGAGCTGCCGCAGGCTGCGATCTTTTCGACGCCACACACGACTTTTTTGAAAGCCCGCTTTACCGGAGCACCGCACCATGACGCTTGCAGTCCAGTTCACCAACGTTTCCCGGCAGTTCGGCGACGTAAAAGCCGTTGACCGGGTTTCCATCGATATCGAGGACGGCGAGTTCTTTTCCATGCTCGGCCCTTCCGGCTCGGGCAAAACCACCTGCCTGCGCCTGATCGCCGGGTTCGAACAACCGAGCGCCGGCTCGATCCGCATTCACGGTGCTGAAGCGGCCGGTTTGCCGCCGTATCAACGCGACGTCAACACGGTGTTTCAGGATTACGCGCTGTTCCCGCACATGAACGTCCTCGACAACGTCGCCTACGGGTTGAAGGTCAAAGGCGTCGGCAAAACCGAACGGCACAAACGCGCCGAAGAAGCCTTGGACATGGTCGCCCTCGGCGGTTACGGCGCGCGCAAACCGGTGCAGTTGTCCGGCGGTCAGCGCCAGCGTGTCGCCCTCGCCCGCGCCCTGGTCAATCGTCCGCGCGTGTTGTTGCTCGATGAGCCTCTGGGCGCGCTCGATTTGAAATTGCGCGAACAGATGCAAAGTGAATTGAAGAAACTGCAGCGCCAGCTCGGCATCACCTTCATCTTCGTCACTCACGATCAAACCGAAGCGCTGTCGATGTCCGATCGTGTCGCCGTGTTCAACAAGGGCCGCATCGAACAGGTCGACACGCCGCGCAATCTGTACATGAAACCGACCACTACATTCGTGGCTGAATTCGTCGGCACCTCGAACGTGATTCGCGGCGATCTGGCGCGTGAAATCAGCGGTCATCCGCAGCCATTTTCGATCCGCCCCGAACACGTGCGTTTCGCCGAAGGCCCACTGGCCAGTCACGAAATCGAAGTCAGCGGTCTGCTCCACGACATCCAGTACCAGGGCAGCGCCACGCGCTATGAATTGAAGCTGGAAAACGGCCAGACCCTGAGCATCAGCCACGCCAACAATCAGTGGATCGACAGCAGCGCGCAACACCAGACCGGTCAGCGCCTGAGTGCGCGTTGGGCGCGGGAAGCGATGATTCCGTTGCACGACACCGTGACGAGCGGGGTTTGATATGAGCACGCTCGCGATGACTGCATCGCCGCCGTTGCGCAGGTTTTCCAACCTGCTCTACCGCAAGCCGAACCTGTATTTGTCGATGCTGCTGGTGCCGCCGCTGCTGTGGTTCGGCGCAATCTATCTTGGCTCGCTGCTGGTGCTGTTGTGGCAGGGTTTCTACACATTTGACGACTTCACCATGGCGGTCACTCCTGACCTGACCCTGGCCAATTTCGCCGCGCTGTTTCAGCCGTCGAACTTCGACATCATCCTGCGCACGCTGAGCATGGCCATCGTTGTGTCGATCGCCAGCGCCATCGTCGCGTTCCCGATCGCCTACTACATGGCGCGCTACACCACGGGCAAAACCAAGGCGTTTTTCTACATCGCGGTGATGATGCCGATGTGGGCCAGTTACATCGTCAAGGCCTATGCGTGGACGTTGCTGTTGGCCAAGGGCGGCGTGGCGCAGTGGTTCGTGCAGCACCTGGGGCTGGAGCCGGTTTTGCAGTTCATTCTGGGCATTCCCGGGGTGGGCGGCAGCACCTTGTCGACCTCGCATCTGGGGCGGTTCATGGTGTTTGTCTACATCTGGCTGCCGTTCATGATTCTGCCGATTCAGGCGTCGCTGGAACGTCTGCCGCCGTCGCTGTTGCAGGCCTCCGCTGACTTGGGCGCGAAGCCGCGGCAGACCTTTATGCAGGTGATTTTGCCGCTGTCGATTCCGGGCATTGCCGCTGGTTCGATCTTCACGTTTTCGCTGACCCTGGGCGACTTCATCGTGCCGCAACTGGTCGGGCCGCCGGGGTACTTCGTCGGCAGCATGGTCTACGCGCAGCAAGGGGCGATCGGCAACATGCCGATGGCCGCGGCGTTCACGCTGGTGCCGATTGTGTTGATTGCGGTTTACCTGTCCATCGTCAAACGACTGGGGGCTTTCGATGCGCTCTGATTCTTCATCACAAGGGCATGCCTCTCCAGGCCTGAAAATCGCAGCGTGGGGCGGGTTGGTGTTTTTGCACTTCCCGATCCTGATCATCTTCCTGTACGCCTTCAACACCGAGGAAGCCGCGTTCAGTTTTCCGCCGAAGGGCTTCACGCTGCACTGGTTCAGCGTGGCGTTTTCCCGGCCGGATGTACTGGAATCGATCAAGCTTTCATTGCAGATAGCAGCCATCGCTACATTGATCGCGATGGTGCTCGGCACGCTGGCTTCGGCAGCGTTGTACCGCCGGGATTTCTTCGGCAAGCAGGGCATCTCGCTGATGCTGATCTTGCCGATTGCGTTGCCGGGGATCATCACCGGGATCGCGCTGCTGGCGACGTTCAAGACACTGGGCATCGAGCCGGGGATGTTCACCATCATCGTCGGCCACGCGACCTTCTGTGTGGTGATCGTCTACAACAACGTGATCGCCCGCCTGCGCCGCACTTCGCACAGCTTGATCGAGGCGTCGATGGATCTCGGCGCCGATGGCTGGCAGACGTTTCGTTACATCATCCTGCCGAACCTTGGCTCGGCATTGCTCGCTGGCGGCATGTTGGCGTTTGCGCTGTCGTTCGACGAAATCATCGTCACCACGTTCACCGCCGGGCATGAACGCACGTTGCCGTTGTGGCTGCTCAATCAACTGAGCCGACCACGGGATGTGCCGGTGACCAACGTCGTCGCGATGCTGGTGATGATGGTGACGATGCTGCCGATCCTCGGCGCGTATTACCTGACGCGCGGTGGCGAGAGCGTCGCTGGCAGCGGCGGTAAATAAATATCTAACAAACACCAAAAATCCCCTGTGGGAGCGAGCCTGCTCGCGAAGAGGCCGTCACATCCAACATCGATGTCGACTGATACACCGCTTTCGCGAGCAGGCTCGCTCCCACAGGGTTCTCGATTCGGCCAGAACAATAAAAGTGTTAGTGAGGACAAACCCATGCAAACCAAACTCTTGATCAACGGCCAACTGGTCAACGGCGAAGGCCCGGCGCAACCGGTGCTCAATCCTTCGCTTGGCGAAGTGCTGGTAGAAATCAACGAAGCCAGCGAAGCCCAGGTTGACGCTGCCGTACGCGCCGCCGATAACGCCTTCGCCGACTGGTCGCAAACCGCGCCGAAAGACCGTTCGCTGCTGTTGCTCAAACTTGCCGACGCCATCGAAGCCCACGGCGAAGAGCTGGCCAGACTGGAATCCGACAACTGCGGCAAACCTTACAGCGCCGCGCTCAACGACGAGATTCCGGCGATTGCCGACGTGTTCCGTTTCTTCGCCGGTGCCAGCCGTTGCATGAGCGGTTCGGCCGCTGGCGAATATCTGCCCGGCCACACCTCGATGATCCGCCGCGATCCGGTCGGCGTGATCGCCTCCATCGCGCCGTGGAATTACCCGCTGATGATGGTCGCCTGGAAAATTGCCCCGGCGCTGGCCGCCGGTAATACCGTGGTGCTCAAGCCGTCGGAACAAACCCCGCTGACCGCGTTGCGTCTGGCCGAACTGGCGTCGGAAATCTTCCCGGCCGGTGTACTCAATCTGGTGTTTGGTCGTGGGCCTACCGTTGGTAGTCCGTTGGTCACCCACCCGAAAGTGCGCATGGTCTCGCTGACCGGATCCATCGCTACGGGCGCCAATATCATTTCCAGCACCGCCGACAGCGTCAAACGCATGCACATGGAACTGGGCGGTAAAGCGCCGGTAATCATCTTCGATGACGCCGATATCGATGCGGCGGTGGAAGGCATTCGCACGTTTGGTTTCTACAACGCCGGGCAGGATTGCACGGCCGCCTGCCGGATCTATGCCCAGCAAGGCATCTACGACAAGTTCGTCGAGAAGCTCGGCGCGGCGGTCGGCAGCATCAAGTACGGCTTGCAGGATGATCCGTCGACTGAACTGGGTCCGTTGATCACGGCGCAACATCGCGACCGCGTTGCCGGGTTTGTCGAGCGTGCTGTGGCGCAGCCGCACATTCGTTTGATCACTGGTGGCAAAGCTGTTGATGGCAATGGTTTCTTCTTCGAGCCGACGGTGTTGGCCGATGCGCAGCAGGACGACGAAATCGTTCGTCGCGAAGTGTTTGGGCCAGTGGTTTCGGTGACCAAGTTCACCGATGAAGCGCAGGCGCTGGAATGGGCCAACGATTCGGACTACGGCCTCGCGTCCTCGGTGTGGACGGCGGATGTAGGACGCGCGCATCGCCTGTCGGCGCGCTTGCAGTACGGCTGCACGTGGGTGAATACGCACTTCATGCTTGTCAGCGAAATGCCTCATGGCGGTCAGAAATTGTCCGGGTACGGGAAGGACATGTCCATGTATGGGCTAGAGGACTACACCACGGTTCGCCATGTGATGTTCAAGCATTAACAGCGAAAAGATCGCAGCCTGCGGCAGCTCCTACATGATGGACGCCGCTCTTCTGTAGGAGCTGCCGCAGGCTGCGATCTTTTCCGCGACACACGGACGATGTCGGCGATTCACCACCAGGCTTCACCGAAACCAAAACAACAACTACCGACCCGGGCGGCGCCCACAAAGCCCCGCCACGGTCTCGGCCATCCGAAATCTGCCGATTTCACGGAGCAAGCACACATGAGTTCCTCATCCGATCTCGCCACAGCCGTTGCCGACAGCGATGCCGAACAACTGCGCAAACTGGGCTACACCTCGAACTTCAACCGCAGCATGAGCCTGTGGGAAAACTTCGCCTTGGGCTTCACTTATCTGTCACCGGTCGTAGGGGTTTATACCCTCTTCGGCCTGTGCCTCGCCGCTGGTGGCCCACCGATGTTCTGGGCTTACTTGCTGGTCGGTTGCGGCCAATTACTGGTGTGCCTGATCTTCGGCGAAGTGGTTTCGCAGTTCCCGATTTCCGGCGGAGTTTACCCTTGGGCACGTCGATTGGTCGGTAAGAAATGGGCATGGATGGTCGGCTGGATCTACTCCATCGCCCTTTGCGTGACCATCGCTGCCGTTGCGGTCGGTGCGGGCCCGTACCTGGCCGCCATGCTCGGCTTTGAGCCAAGCAACAACACCAACATCGTCATCGCGCTGGTGCTGACCCTGTTCGCCACACTGGTCAACCTCAGCGGCACCAAAGTACTGGCGCGCATCGCCATGTTCGGCTTCCTCTGCGAACTGGTTGGCGCAGTGATCGTCGGCGTTTACTTGCTGGTGTTCGAACGTCACCAACCACTCAGCGTGTTGTTCAACACCTTCGACATCAGCGTCGACGGCTCTTACCTGCCGGCGTTCCTCACCGCATCGCTGGCGGGGATGTTCCTCTACTACGGCTTCGAGGCCTGCGGCGATGTCGCCGAAGAAACCCCGAACCCCAGCGCAAAAATCCCGGTGGCCATGCGCATGACCATTTACATCGGCGGCATCGCGGCGATGTTCGCCTGCCTGGCGCTGATTCTTGCCGTGCCGGACATGCAAGCGGTGATCAACGGCACCGACAAAGACCCGGTCACTACCATCCTCAACAATGCCTTCGGCCCGGTCGGTTCGAAACTGGTGATGGGCGTGGTAATGATTTCCTTCATCTCCTGCGTCATCAGCCTACAAGCAGCGGCGAGCCGTCTGCTGTACTCCTACGCTCGCGATGAAATGGTCATCGGCAGCCGACTGCTGAAAAAGATTTCTCCTACAACCCAAGTACCGGTTGCCGCGCTGTTCGTGTCCGGCGTCCTGCCGGCCCTGATCATCGCCCTCGGTTTCTTCCTGCAAGACGCCGTGGCCACCATCGTCAGCTTCGCCGCCATCGGCATCTATCTCGCCTTCCAGATGATCGTGCTGGCCGCGCTGTACGCCCGCAGCAAAGGCTGGAAACCGAGCGGCAAATTCACCCTCGGCGCATGGGGCTGGCCGGTGAACATCGGCGCGCTGGTGTATGGAGTTGGCGCAATCATCAACATGGCCTGGCCACGTACGCCGGATGCGGCGTGGTATGTGAACTATGCGATGGTGTTGAGCACGGCGATCGTGATTGGCTTGGGCTTGATTTATATGTGGATTGGCAAGCCGTATGACCATGGCAAGGCGCCGGCTGGGGATGCTTGGAAGGTGAGTCGCTAAAAGCGTTTGATCCCGGCACCGACAAGGTGCCGGGGTTCCGGTAAGCCATGAAACCTCATCAAAAAGAAAGCTCCGCCTGATCGTGCTTCAACAGGGAAATACGGTCGAACAGTTTGATTTTTTCATTGGCTTTTTGCTTGGCGTGATCGGACATGAATGCAATCAATTCTTCGAGCTGACTGACGTCTCCGACCACCTTGAATTCCTTTTCCTTGTTGACGAAAACAAGCGACTTCTTCTTTCTCGACAACAGTTCAATGACGTTACTGAGCGTACCGGTGCTCTTTGCGTCCCAGATCATCAAACCGTAGTCAGCTGCTTCGGCCATGACGACGTCTTTTTCGGTGAAGAAGGCTCTCGACCCCTTGGAATGCTTGGAGTCGACTGTTCTGGCGGGCCACTGTCCAAGGTTATTCCTCGGAGCAGAACCGCTGCAGAACACTGTGGTTCTGGATCGTTCGAGACTCAGCAGGTACTCCTGAATGGAGGTATCGGCGCCACCTGCATCCCCAACCACCACCTCAAAATCTGACGCGACGATATTATTGATGCGCTCTTTAACCTTCGGATCAAGGTTCTTGATGTTGATAGAGCCGGCAATAAATACAGTGGTCATTGAGTTCACATCATCTGCAGCACTTCTCGAGATTCATATGAATAAAGGAAAAAATGCCGGTCAGGGATGAGCTCACCGTCATCAGTGCAAAATCAGGCATTTCCTACAGATATGACCTTCCTGAAAAAGCCCCATTTCCTACGCTGTGCGTCGACAGAGTAGACTTGTCGCCGCAAGCGCCTGACCGATAGGCTTTATCCCGTCGCTGCTAATTCAGCGACCCGGGGTCGAAGCCGGAAACTGTCAACGCGGTGCTTGCATGCCCTCCATTGAACTGTGGCTGTCACAGCTTCAGTTTTGCTTTATGGCGGGCCGTGTGGCGCGGGCCTTCTGGCTTTTCCGTGTTTGACTGGAAGTATCCCGACTTCGAACGCCACACGGTTCGCCACCCAACTTGTCGAAGAGTTGATGGCGACTTTCCTACTCAAATCGGAAGTCACTAAATGTCTGCGCAAATCCAAAATTCATCGTCGACCCACTTCACCCCCACCATCTTCACCCGCCACAACCGCTTCCTCCACGCCTTCATGCAAGACCACGAAGCCTGGTTCTGTGTCCAGGATCTCGGTCGCCTGATGGGCTATCCGCTTAACGAACGCCTCACCCTGAAACTCGATCCCGACCAGCGTCGCCATGTCCTCCTGCGTCGGGACGGCGAAATCATCGATTGCGCGATGGTCAGCGAGTCCGGCCTGTTCGCCCTGCTCGTCCATCACTTCGTCCCGGAAAACCGGCACCTGCGCCAATGGCTGAGCCATGAAGTCATCCCGATGCTGCGCGAAACCCATTCAAGCCCAATGGACAACCATCCGAGCCTGAGTTCGATGCATTGGGCAGGCGTCACCGTGCCGCTGCTGCACTGGCAACAGCAGGCGTGGGTCAAATGGCGGGATGTGCCGGAGTTGATGCATGGACAGCGACCGTATCCGGTATCGGGAACGTGAAGCTGATTCCATAAAAAAGGGGCGGACTTCTCAGTCCGCCCCTTTTGATCTTCTCTTAAAACCGCGAAACACTCCGCATCGCATCCACCAGATACCGCATCGCGATCCGGTCACTTTCCGAAAGCTCGCGATAACGCTCCACCAGCTTCAGCTCCTCCGAGTTCAGCCGACGCCTTCTGCGCCCACTGCCCAAGCAAGGAAAGATGCCCAACATGTCGGTAATGCCTTGGATTTTTGCCATGGACGATGTCCTTCTCTAATACTGCAAAGAACTGCTTAAACACCACATCGCCCTGCCCCTTACAGCAGCGCCTTGTGCCCTGCCGGCTAAATGGGTCGCGCCGGCCATGCCCCTAGAATAGAAATTAATTCGGCGCTGAAAAGGGGTTTTTAGAGTAATTAGTCAAGAAAAGCAGATATGCCGTGTAAATCAGAAAGTCCTGTCAGATTTTTAACCGACATGTCTTGTTTCATTGACACCCTGTCGCACTGAATCAACGAATTTTGCATTGCGAGCGAACGGTTTAAGCTAGCGGGCATCTGTTTATAGTCCGTTGCGTTTGGCCGAAGGCTTGTCCGAACCGTTATTTCTGATCCAGCACGTGCCAGGAACGGCGCGGGATTGCACACGACAGGTTGTATTTATGCACCGCAGGAATTTGCTCAAAGCGTCCATGGCCATTGCGGCTTACACCGGTCTTTCGGCCACCGGCCTGCTGGCTACCCGTGCGTGGGCCGCCAGTGGCGGCGCTGCGGATGGCGAAGCGCAGGCCTTCGATTTCGAAGCGCTCAAGCGCCAGGCCAAGCAGCTCGCTGGCAGCGCCTATCAGGACACTAAACAGGTGCTCCCACCGACGTTGGCGACGATGACGCCGCAGAACTTCAATGCGATCCGCTACGACGGCGAGCATTCGTTGTGGAAGGAGAACAAGGGCCAGCTCGACGTACAGTTCTTCCACGTCGGCATGGGTTTCCGCCAGCCGGTGCGCATGTACAGCGTCGACCCGAAGACCCGCACCGCGCGCGAGGTGCATTTCCGCCCGACCCTGTTCAATTACGAGAACACCTCGGTCGACACCCAGCAGCTCAAGGGCGATTTGGGTTTTGCCGGCTTCAAGCTGTTCAAGGCGCCGGAACTGGATCGCCATGACGTGGTGTCGTTCCTCGGTGCCAGTTACTTCCGTGCCGTGGATGCGACTGGCCAATATGGCCTCTCCGCGCGCGGTCTGGCGATCGACACTTACGCCAAGAAACGCGAAGAATTCCCCGACTTCACCAAATTCTGGTTCGAGACCCCGGATCAGAACGCCACGCGTTTTGTGGTGTACGCCCTGCTCGACTCGCCGAGCGCGACCGGCGCGTACCGCTTCGACATCGATTGCCAGGCCGAGCGCGTGGTGATGGAGATCGACGCACACATCAATGCGCGCACCGCCATCGAGCAACTGGGCATCTCGCCGATGACCAGCATGTTCAGCTGCGGCAACCACGAACGCCGCATGTGCGACACCATTCACCCGCAAATCCACGACTCGGACCGTCTGGCCATGTGGCGTGGCAACGGTGAGTGGATCTGCCGTCCGCTGAACAACCCGGCGACCCTGCAGTTCAACGCGTTTGCCGATACCAATCCGAAGGGCTTCGGTCTGGTGCAGACCGACCATGAGTTCGCCAACTATCAGGACACCGTCGACTGGTACAGCAAGCGCCCGAGCCTGTGGGTAGAACCGACCACCGCGTGGGGCGAAGGCTCCATCGATCTGCTGGAAATTCCTACCACCGGCGAGACGCTCGACAACATCGTCGCGTTCTGGACCCCGAAGAAACCGGTGGCTGCCGGTGATTCGCTGAATTATGGCTACAAGCTCTACTGGAGCGCTCTGCCGCCGGTGAGCACGCCGTTGGCGCGGGTGCAGGCGACTCGTTCTGGCATGGGCGGTTTTGTTGAGGGTTGGGCACCGGGTGAGCATTACCCGCCGGTGTGGGCGCGTCGTTTTGCCGTGGACTTCACCGGTGGTGGTCTGGATCGACTGCCGCAGGGCACCGGTATTGAGCCGGTAGTGACGTGTTCGAACGGCAAGGTGCAGGATTTCAGCGTGCTGGTGCTGGATGACATCAAGGGTTACCGGATCCTGTTTGACTGGTACCCGACCAGTGACAGCGTTGAGCCGGTGGAGCTGCGGTTGTTTATTCGCACCAACGATCGCACGTTGAGCGAGACCTGGTTGTACCAGTACTTCCCGCCGGCGCCGGATAAGCGCAAATACCCTTGAGGGGTCTGTAGCGCCTGATTGGGCCTCATCGCGAGCAGGCTCGCTCCTACAGTTGATCTCTGTCGAACACGTATTTTGTGAACGACAAATAATCCTGTAGGAGTGAGCCTGCTCGCGATAGCGTCCGCCCAGTCAGCACAAAAAAACCAGAAAAAAGCCCCGGCCATCACTGACCGGGGCTTTTTGCTTTATCGCTATTCATTCAATCCCGTAAATCAGACTCATGAATCGGCTGATCCCGATGCGTCGCACGCTGATACTGCGCCGGCCACACCGCTTTGCGTCCACCCAGATCATCGTCGGCATGCAGCGGCCAGTACGGATCACGCAGCAGCTCGCGGGCGAGGAAGATGATGTCGGCCTGACAGGTGCGCAGAATGTGCTCAGCCTGCGCCGGCTCGGTAATCATTCCCACAGTGCCGGTGGCGATGCCTGACTCTTTACGTACGCGCTCGGCGAAACGCGTCTGATAACCCGGCCCCACCGGAATCTCAGCGTTGGCTGCGGTTCCGCCCGACGACACGTCGATCAGATCGGCGCCAAGGGTGTGCAGGCGTCGCGCCAGCTCGACGGTTTCATCCGGGTTCCAGCCATCCTCAACCCAATCGGTAGCCGAAACGCGAACAAATAACGGCAACTCCTCAGGCCAAACCGCCCGCACCGCCTCCGTCACTTGCAGCACCAGACGAATACGATTTTCAAACGAACCTCCGTACTGATCGCGGCGCTGATTGCTCAGCGGCGAGAGAAACTGATGCAGCAGATAACCATGCGCCGCATGCACCTCAACCACACTGAAACCGGCCTTCAACGCGCGTTTCGCGGCATCGACAAAGGCCTGAATGACGTCGGCAATCTGCCCTTCATCGAGTTGTTTCGGTTGCGTGTGTTGTGGGTCAAAGGCAATGGGCGAAGGCCCGACCGGTGTCCAGCCGCCGTCATCGGGTTTGACGCTGCCATGCTTGCCGATCCACGGCCGATGGGTGCTGGCCTTGCGCCCGGCGTGGGCCAGTTGAATCCCGGCGACCGCGCCTTGGGACGTGATGAAGCGGGTGATGCGTTGCAGCGGTTCGATCTGTTCGTCGTTCCACAGGCCAAGGTCTTCGGCGGTGATCCGCCCGTCGGCGGTGACTGCCGTCGCTTCGGTGAAGACCAGGCCTGCGCCACCCACGGCGCGGCTGCCGAGGTGTACCAGGTGCCAGTCATTGGCCAGGCCATCGACACTGGAGTACTGGCACATCGGTGACACAGCGATGCGGTTGGGCAAGGTCAGTTGGCGCAGGGTGAAGGGTTCAAGCAGCAGACTCATGGGGCACCTCTCAAATCAGTGGGCAGGCTCCAGGGTTCTGTTTGAATAGTCGACGAGTGACAGGAAAAAGGTGCAGCACCCGCCCCCGCGGGCAAAAAATTCGACAAGACGTCACAAGGCCAATCAAGCAGTGCTTAGAGCCTAGTCGACAACGGGGGATCGGGGGAAATTCAAGAAAAGATCGCAGCCTGCGGCAGCTCCTACAGAGCGCACTTCTATGTAGGAGCTGCCGCAGGCTGCGATCTTTTGATCTTCAGCGCGGTTCGATATGAGCAATCATCAACTGAACGGTCTCATTACCCCGAAACTCGTTAACGTCGAGCTTATAGGCGAGCTCAACCCACTTGATCGTCGGATTCGGCCAGATATCCCGGTCAATCCCAAACGCAATGCCATCCAGTTTCACCGAACCACATTCGCTCTTCAGCACCACTTTCAAATGCCGCTCGCCGACGACGCGCTGTTCAACCAACTGAAACACGCCGTGAAACAGCGGCTCCGGGAAGTGCTGTCCCCAAGGCCCAGCGTGGCGCAGGGCGCGGGCCAGTTCGAGGTGAAATTCTTCTACCGCCAGTGTGCCGTCCGACAGCATGCGCCCGGTCAGGTCTTCCTCGCGAAGTTGCCTACGCACTTCAGCGTCGAATGCCTCGGCGAACAGCGGAAAATTCTCCTGCGGCAAGGTCAGACCGGCCGCCATCGCGTGGCCACCGTACTTGGCGATCAGGGTCGGATGCTGCGCCGCGACCACGCTCAAGGCATCGCGAATATGGAAGCCCTGAACAGAGCGGCCCGAGCCTTTGAGCAAACCATCACCGGCATCGGCGAAGGCAATGGTCGGACGGAAGTAACGCTCTTTCATCCGCGACGCGAGAATCCCGATCACGCCTTGGTGCCACTCCGGATCGAACAGGCACAAGCCAAACGGCATCGATTCGACCGGCAAATCCTTGAGCTGCGCCAGCGCTTCACGCTGCATGCCCTGCTCGATGGATTTGCGATCCTGGTTCATGCCGTCCAGTTGCGCGGCCATTTCCCGGGCCAGATTGGCGTCGGCGGTGAGCAGGCATTCGATGCCCAGGCTCATGTCGTCCAGACGCCCGGCGGCGTTCAGGCGTGGACCGACGATAAACCCCAGATCGGTGGAGGTAATGCGCGCGGCGTCACGCTTGGCCACTTCAAGGATCGCTTTGATCCCCGGCCGTGCGCGACCGGCGCGAATGCGTTCAAGACCTTGATGCACCAGAATGCGGTTGTTGGCGTCCAGCGGCACCACGTCGGCAACGCTGCCCAGCGCCACCAGATCCAGCAGCTCGCCGATGTTCGGCTGCGGCTTGTTCTCGTACCAGCCGAGGCTGCGCAACCGCGCGCGCAATGCCATCAACACGTAGAAAATCACCCCGACGCCGGCCAGCGCCTTGCTCGGAAATTCGCAACCGGGCTGATTCGGGTTGACCAGCGCATCGGCCTGCGGCAGTTCATCGCCCGGCAAGTGGTGGTCAGTGATCAGCACTTTGAGGCCATGGCGCTTGGCGGCGGCCACACCTTCGACGCTGGAGATGCCGTTGTCGACGGTGACCAGCAAATGCGGCTCACGAGTCAAAGCGACTTCAACGATTTCCGGGGTCAGGCCGTAGCCATATTCAAAGCGGTTCGGCACCAGATAATCGACGTGCGCCGCACCGAGCAAACGCAAACCGAGCATACCGACCGTGCTGGCCGTCGCACCGTCCGCGTCGAAGTCGCCGACGATAAGAATGCGCTGGCGCTGCTCCAGCGCCGTCACCAGCAAGTCCACCGCCGCGTCGATGCCCTTGAGCTGCTGAAACGGGATCAACCGCGCCAGGCTCTTGTCCAGCTCTGCCTCGGACTGCACGCCCCGTGCCGCGTACAAGCGGGTCAGCAGCGGAGGAATATCACCCAGAAAGGGCAGCGTGGCAGGCAGTTGACGAGGTTCGATGCGCATGGGGTGACGGAGACTTCTCTCTAATACGTGGGATTATGCAGTTGAAGGCGCGGGATCAGCCGCGCTCACCTTGCAGCCATTGCAACTGGACTTCGTGCTGACCACGGTCGTCGGTGACGAAGATCGTCCCTTCGCTGATCATCACGTCCCACTTGATGACGCGGGGCATGTCCTTGGCCAGCGTCTCCAGCACTTCCTGCGGGACGGCGGCGATGTTGACGTTTTTCAGGTTCTTGATCGCCGGGATCACCTTGGTTTCCCAGACGCGCAGACTGCCATAGGCCAGCAGGCTGGTGCGCTCGGTGCGACGCGAGCACCAGGTCAGACGGTCGGCGTCTGGCTGGCCGACTTCGATCCAGTGCAGAACACGGTCGTCCAGGCTCTTTTCCCACAGTGCAGGTTCATCCACGTCTGACAGACCGCGACCAAACGACAACTGCTCGTTGTACCAGAGGGCGTAGGCCAGCAGGCGCACGGTCATGCGCTCTTCGGTTTCCGAAGGGTGACGGGCGATGGTCTGCTTGACGCTCTCGTAGACACTGCGGTCGAGATCGGTGAGGTTCAGTTCAAACTTGTAGGTAGTGGACGGCTGGGCCATGAACGGGCTTCTTGATACGAGGAAAGTCGGCAAGTCTAACCGATGCGGTAGGCAATCATCGAATTGATGGCGATCAAGCTGCGGCGTCTGACCGCCGGCTATGTTAAAACGCTGTATCCGCACAGCCTTGTCCTACAGGATTCAGTATGCCGTTCGCCAACAAACCGCTCTCGGGTGTGAAAGTCATTGAATTGGGTACGTTGATTGCCGGGCCGTTTGCCTCGCGTATTTGCGGCGAGTTCGGCGCCGAAGTGGTCAAGATCGAATCGCCGGACGGCGGTGATCCGCTGCGCAAGTGGCGTAAATTGTACGAAGGCACGTCCCTGTGGTGGTTCGTCCAGGCGCGCAACAAGAAGTCGCTGACCCTGAACCTAAAACACCCCGACGGTTTGGCGATCCTGAAAAAACTGCTCAGTGAAGCGGACATCCTCATCGAAAACTTCCGTCCAGGTGTCCTGGAAAAACTTGGCCTGAGCTGGGAAACCCTGCACGCCTTGAACCCGAAACTGGTGATGGTGCGTCTGTCCGGTTTCGGTCAGACCGGACCGATGAAGGATCAACCGGGCTTCGGCGCGGTCGGCGAATCCATGGGCGGCTTGCGTTACATCACCGGTTTCGAAGACCGCCCGCCAGTGCGCACCGGGATTTCCATTGGCGATTCGATTGCCGCGCTGTGGGGCGTAATTGGTGCATTGATGGCGCTGCGTCATCGCGAGGTCAACGGCGGCCTCGGCCAGGTAGTTGATGTGGCGTTGTACGAAGCAATTTTCGCGATGATGGAAAGCATGGTGCCGGAGTTCGATGTGTTCGGCTTTATCCGCGAGCGCACCGGCAACATCATGCCCGGCATCACACCCTCCTCCATCCACACCAGCGCCGACGGCAAGCATGTGCAGATCGGCGCCAATGGCGATGCGATCTTCAAGCGTTTCATGCTGATCATCGGCCGTGATGATCTGGCTAACGATCCGGCATTGGCCAGCAACGACGGTCGCGATAATCGCCGCGATGAGCTGTATGGCGTCATTGATCGCTGGGTCAACTCGCAGCCGTTGCAAACCGTGCTCGACCTGCTCAATCAGGCCGGTGTGCCGGCCAGCCGGATCTTCAGTGCCGAAGACATGTTCAACGATCCGCAGTATCTGGCCAGGGAAATGTTCCTGCATGCCAAGCTGCCGGACGGCAAGGACTTCAAGATGCCCGGCATTGTGCCGAAACTCTCTGAGACACCGGGCTCTTCCGAATGGGTCGGACCGCAGCTGGGTGAACACAATGCGCAGGTACTTCACGATCTTGGTTATGACGAGACACAGATCGCCCGACTGCGTGAAGACGGAGCCATTTAAGCTGAAGCGCCAGCCATCATCTCCCAACAACCGCGCCCGTCACTGGTGGACATGGCGGCTGTTCAGTCTGTTATTTCTGTTGGCCCTGTCCGCCGGAGCTCAAGCAAAACCGACGCTGATCTGGTTGCTGCGTGATCTGCCGCCACTGACCATTTTCGAAGGCCCTAAAAAGGGCCAAGGCGTGATCGATCAACTGATGCCGATGCTGATTGCCGGCATGCCGCAGTACGAACACAAGGTGATGCGGGTCAATCGTGCCCGCGGCCTGCAAATGCTTCATGAGAACCCCTTCGCCTGCGACCCCGCGCTGCTGTGGAGCAAAGAGCGCGCGCAGTGGGTGGCGTATTCGATCCCGGCGATTCGCGCGGTGGCCAATGGCTTGGTGGTGCGCCAACAGGATCGCGCGGTGCTTGAACCGTATCTGGCCGATGGTGAAGTGGATCTGTCGGCGTTGCTGGCCGCGACTGACCGCAAAGTCGGCGTCGTTGCCGAGCGCAGCTACGGAGAATTCATCGACACCCGGTTGCATCAGGCACCCAGCGGCGCACTGACGGCGCACTATGGCAACGATGCGCTGAGCAATCTGCTGTCGATGCAGCGACTGGGCCGGTTGCAGGTGGTGCTGGGTTATTGGCCAGAGATTCGCTATCAGGCGAAACAGGCGCAGATCAATGAAGATGAGCTCGAGTTCTATCCGATTGCGGGCAACGGCAAATATCTTTCAGGATACGTCGCCTGTTCCGACACCACACAGGGACGTCAGGCCATCACCGAGATCAACCATCTGCTGCGCACCCTGCCCCACGAACGCTTGAATGAGCTCTACGCCGCGTGGCTAGACCCCGACAGACGCGAGGATTACCTGGAGCAGGCCCATCTGTTTTTCGAACATCAGGCCGCGCAATAAGCAAACGCCAGACAAAAGAAACCCCGAGAAGTGGGGAGACGACTCGGGGTTAAACGTGGCCTACATAAAGACCCGTAGCAGCAAGCGACAAGCACCGGAGCACAATGCTTGATCCTGCTGTTATGGGGTCTGACTGACAGGGACGCCGGAAGGTTCCCACAAAAAATATTTCATCTTCACAGCACCGGACGCTTGTCCAGGGCTGCATTGCGCAAAGCCGCAATGACACAGGGTTCCAGCCGCCCTTCGGCGATCAGGATGTCGCGGTGCAAGCCGTCGACCACATCGGTCAACTGACGTTTGTCGCTCAACTGCGCCTGATTGAATTCGCGCTCTACGACGATGGCGCCGCTGCTGTTCTTCAAGCTCACCAGGCATTCGCCACGGGTGCCGCCAGGTGACAGGGAAACCTGATACGGGCTCAGAGCCTCACCGAGCAATAGACTGATACTTTCCATCTCGATCTCCACTCAATCGTCCGAAAACATTGTGTCTGGGGCGTGTCCACAGTAAATGACCACCGGCCCGAGAAGAAAGTTCTGAATAGCCGACTCGTCCCTGAGTTGTCACTGGCCTGTCAGAGCATGCACGGAGAAGATGACAGAAACATAACTGCCTGCTCACGCGCGTGCCGGATGCCTTACCGTCATCAGGTAACTGTCGAGCATTGCTCTCATCAGTACAGCCGAAACCGGCGTATGAAGCCGCCCCAACAGCTGTAGCTCATGCTCTTGCAGCAGCGCTTCGAGATCGCTGTGCAATCCCGGCGGCGCCCGACCCAACAGAATGACGGCGCGCGCCTCCTGACGCTCCGCCAGTTGCCGGATGAGCGCGATTCCTTCACCACCACTGAGCAGTGGATCGCAGATCGCAATGTCGATCATGGCACGGTGCGCCAGCGAGCGTCGTGCCGAAGCCAGCGACGAAGAGGTCAGGACATCGTAGATTCCGACTGCATTGAACATCTGGTGCAGCGCCATCAGTTGATAAGGATCGGGTTCGAGAATCAGGACTTTGAGCGAGCGCATGGCAACCTCTGTGACGGCAATCGCGGGCTCTCCCGCAGTAGCCGTTCACTCTAGGCGAGCCTTCTACAGCCTCCCATCGGAAAAGGCGGCGCGTGACATAGGAATTTTCCTTACTTCAATCAAGACATCAGCTTTCCGACGCCGCGTCGCCCGGAGTGATATCTGTCCAGCCGCCAAGCAAACCGCGTAATTGGCCATCGGCACTGTAAAAAGGCACCGTCCATTGGTAAATCTCCCGGTGGCCGCTTCTGAGTTGCAGGTGGCGTTTGCTGAAGCGCGTTCTGCGCGATCTCAGTTGCTCCATGAACTCTTCATGGAGCAAACCAGCGGTGCTTTCCGGGACGGCATCGACATCAATCAATCGTTGCCCCTGAACCTGATCGAAGCGGATCGACAACGCCTCTTCATAGCTTTTGTTGCACAAAATCAGGCGTCCCTCCAGATCGCGGACGAACACCGGATCGGGCATCGCATCGAGTAGTACCCGCTGGAACACCAATTGATCGCCCAGATGTTTTTCCGCATCGTGGCGCTGCTTGATCTCCGCTGTCAGGCGGCGATTCCAGAGCAGCGATAACGCAGCGAAAATGCAGCCGGCAGACAGTCCCCAGAAAATCAGTTCAGTCAGGCTCCGGCGTTGCTTGGAGGTCCGCTCCGCGCCGATGCCACCCAGCCATTTCTGGCGAATGGCGCGCAACTCGACGGCCGGAAAAGCTTCCAGCGCCTTGTTCAGGATACTCAGCAGTTCGGGCTGGCCTTTGCGCACTGCCAGGTGATCGGCTTCCCACTTGCCCTCCAGCAACTCACCGACATGCAGCAGTCCCGAAGGAAACAGTTGCGCGCCGATTTCGTTTTCGATGGTGACGTAGGCCTCGCCACTTTCAACCAGTGCCCGGGCTTCAGCGTAGGTTTTTACCGAACGTATTTCGATTGAGGGGTAATCGCGGCGAATTGTACTTTCCAGCGCGTGTCGTGCTGGCAACACCAATACTCGCTTGGCCAATTGTTCGAGCGATTGTACGGCCGGCTCGCCCGCGCGCCCGACGAATAGCCAGCCAGCGCCGCCAAACGCATGACTGAAATCCAGTGTCATCCTGCGCTCATCGTTGTCTGCCAGCGTTGTACTCATGTCGGCGGTACCGTTTTCAAGGTGCTCAAGCATCCGGTCGGTGGAGAACGACTCTCGAAAAACGAACTGCAAACCGGTCATGGCGCTGATGCGCTTGAGCAAATCGCTATTCAAACCGTTCCAGTGGCCGTGCTCATCCTGGAACAGGTACAACGGGTATTGCACCGATGCGACGATGACGGTCGGGTTTTCGCGAACCCATTGACGTTCGTGCTCATTAAGCTCCACAGGCCGGACGCTTGGGGCCTGTTCTTCATTCAGCACCAGGTGGGCCGCTACGCCAATGCGCCAGCAGCTCAACAGGCCCATAAGAAGAATCCCGTTCAGGGTATGTATCCATCCTCTCTCAAACAGCATTGCCACTTCCTTCGTGATCGACTCACCCGTCCTTACATGGGCGAAAACCCGAGCAGTGTGGCAGCAGAAACAAAAAAGCCCGTCAGGAGACGGGCTTCAAAATGTGACAGCTTTTCCAGGCTTAAAGCGGCTTGCCGCGGTTGCCATGCTGGCTGACAAAGGCTTGCACGGCTTTCAGCTCGTTTGGCAAAACGGTGCAACGCTCGTTTCGCTCAAACAAATCAGAAAGATGTGCAGGTAGCTCGAGAGCTTTTCCTACACCGGCTTTTTCCACGGCATCGGGGAATTTAACCGGATGAGCGGTGCCCAGGATCACCATCGGGATATCCAGGCTGCGGCGGCACTCGCGCGCCGCCTTGACGCCGATGGCGGTGTGCGGGTCCAGCACTTCGCCAGTCTGCTCGTAGACTTCGGCGATGGTTTCGCAGGTTTGTGCGTCATCCACGGCCAGCGAGTCGAACAGTTTGCGCGCTTCGGTCCAGCGCTCTTGCTCGACGCTGAAACCGCCGCCCTGCTTGAACGAATCCATCAGACCGGCGATCGCTGCACCGTTGCGACCGTGCAGGTCGAACAGCAGGCGTTCGAAGTTCGACGAGACCATGATGTCCATCGACGGCGACAGGGTGGCGTGCAAGGTGTCCTTGACGTACTGATTGCCGCTCATGAAGCGGTGCAGGATGTCGTTGCGGTTGGTGGCGACGATCAACTGGTTGATCGGCAAGCCCATGTTGCGCGCCAGGTAACCGGCGAAGATGTCGCCGAAGTTACCGGTTGGCACCGAGAACGACACCGAACGCGCCGGGCCGCCCAACTGCAGGGCTGCGTGGAAGTAGTAAACGATCTGGGCCATGATCCGCGCCCAATTGATCGAGTTCACCGCGACCAGACGCGTGCCTTTGAGGAAGCTCTGATCGGCGAAGCTCGCCTTGACCATTTCCTGGCAGTCATCGAAGTTGCCTTCGATGGCGATGTTGTGGATGTTCTCGCCGAAGATCGTGGTCATCTGGCGACGCTGCACTTCGGACACACGGTTGTGCGGGTGCAGAATGAAGATGTCGACGTTTTCGCAGTGCTTACAGCCTTCGATGGCGGCCGAGCCGGTGTCACCGGAGGTCGCGCCGACGATGACCACGCGCTCGCCGCGCTTTTCCAGCACGTAGTCGAGCAGACGACCGAGCAGTTGCAGGGCGAAGTCCTTGAACGCCAGGGTCGGACCGTGGAACAGCTCCAGCACCCATTCGTTGCCGTTCAGCTGACGCAGCGGCGCGACGGCGCTGTGGGCGAACACGCCGTAGGTTTCTTCGAGAATCTTTTTGAAATCGGCATCGGGAATGCTGCCGGTAACGAACGGGCGCATCACGCGGAAGGCCAGTTCGTGATAGGGCAGGCCGGCCCAGGAAGCGATTTCTTCCTGGGTGAAACGTGGCAGGTTTTCCGGGACGTACAGACCGCCGTCGGTTGCCAGACCAGCCAGCAGGACGTCTTCGAAATTCAGGGCCGGTGCCTGGCCGCGGGTACTGATGTAACGCATGACTGACTCCAATGGAGAGTGTTCACGGCACTGGCCCCGTTCACGGGGCCGGTGCAGGACAACGACTTAGTTCAGGTGCTCGACGCGGATCCGTACAACCGGACCATTGACGCCGGCCAGCGCTTCGAGGGCGGCGATGGCATCGTTGATGCGCTGCTCGACCACACGGTGGGTCAGCAGGATCATCGGCACCAGACCGTCGTGTTCCTCGACTTCCTTCTGCATGATCGACTCGATGTTGATGCCGCGCTCCGAGAGGATGCTCGCTACCTGAGCGAGTACGCCCGGATGGTCCTTGGCCTGAATACGCAGGTAGTACGCACTTTCGCAGGCTTCGATCGGCAGGATCGGATGGGCCGACAGCGAGTCCGGCTGGAAAGCCAGGTGCGGCACGCGGTTTTCCGGGTCGGAAGTCATGGCGCGAACCACGTCGACCAGGTCGGCGATCACCGACGAAGCGGTTGGCTCCATGCCGGCGCCAGCGCCGTAGAACAGCGTCGAACCGGCGGCGTCACCGTTGACCATCACCGCGTTCATCACGCCGTTGACGTTGGCGATCAGGCGATCGGCCGGGATCAGCGTCGGGTGGACGCGCAACTCGATGCCGGCGTCTGTGCTGCGCGCCACACCGAGGTGCTTGATGCGATAACCCAGCGCTTCGGCGTAGTTGACGTCAGCGGTGGTCAGCTTGGTGATGCCTTCGGTGTAAGCCTTGTCGAATTGCAGCGGAATGCCGAACGCGATGGAAGCCAGAATCGTCAGCTTGTGCGCCGCATCGATGCCTTCGACGTCGAAGGTTGGATCAGCCTCGGCATAACCCAGCGCTTGCGCTTCGACCAGCACGTCTTCGAACGTACGGCCCTTCTCGCGCATTTCGGTGAGGATGAAGTTGCCGGTGCCGTTGATGATCCCGGCCACCCAGTTGATGCGGTTGGCGGAAAGGCCTTCGCGGATCGCCTTGATCACCGGAATGCCACCGGCCACCGCTGCTTCGAACGCCACGATCACGCCTTTCTCGCGTGCCTTGGCGAAAATTTCATTACCGTGAACGGCAATCAGAGCCTTGTTCGCGGTGACCACATGCTTGCCATTCTCGATGGCCTTGAGTACCAGCTCGCGGGCAACGGTGTAGCCGCCCATCAGCTCTATGACGATGTCGATCTCAGGGTTCGTGGCCACTTCGAAGACATCGTTGGTAATCGCAATACCGGTCGTCTGGAACTGAGGCTTTGGCGTGCGCGTGGCAATTTGTGCCACTTCAATCCCACGCCCGGCACGACGAGCAATTTCCTCGGCGTTGCGCTGAAGTACGTTGAAGGTACCGCCACCGACGGTCCCTAACCCACAGATGCCTACTTTGACCGGATTCACTGTGAACTCCCCATAAAACGGCCGACTCAGGGTCGGCCGGAAAACAACCGCGTGCTCGCGGCTCTCTATTAATGGCCCGGCGATCTCGCTGCCGGACCATGATCGTCACGGTTGACCGTGACGATGCGAATTACTTGGCGCCCAGCGCCAGTTTGGCGACTTGTGGCGCAGGCTGGTAGCCCGGAATGACTTGTCCGTCGGCCAAAACGATGGCCGGTGTACCGTTCACGCCAATCGACTGACCGAGGGCGAACTGTTTGGAAACCGGATTCTCGCACTTGGCGGCCTTGATTTCCTTGCCATCGACCATTTTGTCCATGGCCGCTTTCTTGTCTTTCGAGCACCACACGGCTTGCAGTTGCTCGTCACCCGGCGAGTTCAGGCCTTGACGCGGGAACGCGACGTAGCGCACTTCGATGCCGCGCTTGTTCAGCTCCGGCACTTCGGCGTGCAGCTTGTGGCAGTACGGGCAGGTGGTGTCGGTGAACACGGTGATGTGCGATTTGGTTTCGCCCACGGCCGGGTAGACCACGGTTTCGGCAACCGGAATGTCGTTGATCAGCTTGGAGATGCCCAGGCGCTCGGTCTTTTCGGTCAGGTTGACCGGTTTACCGTCCTTGAGCTGGAACAGATAGCCCTGCACCACGTATTGGCCGTCCGCGCTGGCGTACAGCACGCGGCTGCCCTTGAGCTTGACTTCGTACATGCCCGGCAACGGGCTGGCGGAAATGCTCTCGACCGGGACTTCGAGCTGGAGGTTTTCCAGGCTTTTACGAATGGCTTTGTCGGCCGCGTCATCGGCGACGGCAAAGGTGCTGACCAACGCAATGGCTGCGGCGGCGAAAATCTGGGTCAGACGCATGAGAACTCCTGAAGGCGGACAAATGAAACGGTCAGAACGCCCGTGCCGGAACACCGGGTCATAACCGTCCATCGTGCAAACCGGCAAAGCCTAACACATAAGGTCACGGTGGCCGAATGCGCCTGTCGCCACTCATCACCCCTGCCTCATGTAGGAGCTGCCGAAGGCTGCGATCTCTTGATTCAGTTTCTAAGATCAAAAGATCGCAGCCTTCGGCAGCTCCTACAGGGGGAGGTCTGTGGTTAGCCGCGGGGGTGGTGTTTGGCATGCAGTTCCTGCAATCGGGCGCGGGCGACATGGGTATAGATCTGCGTGGTGGAAAGGTCACTGTGACCGAGCAGCATCTGCACTACGCGCAAGTCCGCGCCATGGTTGAGCAGATGCGTGGCAAACGCGTGACGCAAGGTGTGCGGCGACAGCGACTTGCCGATTCCAGCAACCTTGGCCTGGTGCTTGATGCGGTGCCAGAACGTCTGGCGGGTCATCTGCTCGCCGCGCTGACTGGGGAACAGCACATCGCTGGGCCGCCCTCCGAGCAACTCGCCACGACCATCACGCATGTAGCGCTCGACCCAGACAATCGCCTCCTCGCCCATCGGCACCAGCCGCTCCTTGCTGCCCTTGCCCATCACGCGTAATACGCCCTGGCGCAGGTTGACTTGCTCCAGCGTCAGGCTGACCAGTTCGGTCACCCGCAAACCGCAGGCGTACAGCACTTCAAGCATGGCTCGGTCGCGCTGGCCGATGGCTTCGCTCAGATCCGGCGCTTTGAGCAACGCCTCAACATCGGCCTCCGACAAGGATTTGGGCAATGGCCGACCCAGTTGTGGCATGTCGACGCGTAACGTCGGGTCAACGCCGATCATCTTTTCCCGCAGCAGATAGCGATAAAAACCACGCACACCGGAGAGAAATCTCGCCGTGGAACGCGGTTTGTAGTTCTGCTCCAGACGCCACGCCAAGTGATCGAGGATCAGCTCGCGGCCGGCATTGATCAGTTCCAGGTTCTTCTCCTGCAACCAGCCGTTGAACAGCGCCAGATCGCTGCGATAGGCGCCACGGGTGTTATCGGACAGGCCCTTTTCCAGCCATAACGCGTCGAGGAATTGGTCAATGAGGGGATGATCGATGGCAGGCATGGGCGCTCAAGTCACACAGTCTCAAGGACTGTGAGCAAATGTAGAGTGAACTGTAGGAATGGGCACTAGTCTTTCATAGCCCGCAATTTCAAGGAACAGGGAGCATCAATGAACGAGCAGCAAATTCTATTGGCATTTGGCGGGATTGGCGCTGCGGCGCTGGGTTGCCAATGGCTGGCCTGGCGCCTGAAGCTGCCGGCGATTCTGTTTCTGTTGCTGACGGGGATCCTGGTCGGCCCGGTATTGGGCTGGCTTGATCCGCAGGAAATGTTTGGCCCACTGCTGATGCCGCTGGTGTCGCTGGCGGTGGCGCTGATTCTGTTCGAGGGCAGCCTGACCCTGCACCTCTCCGAATGGCGCGAGATCGGCAGCGTTGTCCATCGTTTAGTAACCATCGGGGCGATCTCGACCTGGGTAGTCATCGCCGTCGCGACGCACTTTTTGCTCGGCTTCGACTGGATGCTGGCCATTCTCTTTGGCAGCCTGACGCTGGTCACCGGCCCGACCGTGATCGTGCCGATGTTGCGGGTGGTGCGGCCGAAAGCTTCGATCGCCAACATTCTGCGCTGGGAAGGCATCGTCATCGACCCGATCGGCGCCCTCCTCGCCGTGGTGGTGTACAGCTTCATCATCGCCAGCGCTGAAGGTCATGGCCTCAAGCAGAGCCTGTTCACCTTTGGTGGCGTGATTCTGTGCGGCGCGGTGTTCGGCATTGTCGGTGGCTGGCTGCTCGGCACAGTGATCCGTCGGCAGTGGTTGCCGGAGTATCTGCATAACCTCGCCTCGCTGGCGGCGGTGTTGGGGATTTTCATTGCCTCCAACGAGGTGATGCACGAGTCCGGTTTGCTGGCGGTAACGTTGATGGGCATGTGGCTGGCGAACATGAAGGGCGTGGATGTGCGGCACATCCTGCACTTCAAGGAAAACCTCAGCGTGCTGCTGATTTCCGGGCTGTTCATCTTGTTGGCGGCGCGCCTGGATTTGTACGCCTTGATCGGCCTTGGGCCGCTGGTGTTGATTCTGTTGCTGGTGATTCAGCTGATCGCCCGGCCATTGAACGTGCTGCTCAGCACGGCTGGATCGAGCCTGAGCTGGCGGGAGCGCGCACTGCTGTGCTGGATTGCGCCACGGGGGATCGTTGCGGCGGCGGTGTCGGCGATTTTTGCAATTCGTCTGCATGAGGCCGGACACGAGGGCGCATTGCTGCTGGTGCCGCTGACCTTTGCGGTGATCATCGGCACCGTTGTGCTGCAAAGTGCGACTGCGCGACCGCTGGCACGCCTGTTGAAGGTTGCAGAGCCTGCGCCAAGTGGATTCCTCATCGTCGGCGCAAACGGGCCAGCGCGGGAGCTGGGCAAATCGCTGCAGCAACTGGGCAGCCGCGTGCTGTTGACCGATTCGAGTTGGGAAAATATTCGCGCGGCGCGGATGGAAGGCTTGCCGACATATTTCGGCAACCCGGCCTCGCAACATGCCGATGCGCATCTGGATCTGGTCGGGCTGGGGCATTTGCTGGCGCTGTCGCCGTCGGGCGAACTCAATACTCTGGCGGCGATGCGCTTTCGGCATGATTTCGGCCATCAGCGCCTGTTTGGTCTCGCCAGCGGGCATGAGAGCCGACGCAGCGACAAACACCGCGCCAGCCTTGAGCATCGCGGCAATCAGTTGGGTAGCGAGGCATTCACTTACGCGAAGCTGGCCAGCCAGATGGGCCAGGGTGCCGAGTTGTACAGCACGACGCTGACAGATGGATTTGGCTGGGAGGATTACCGGGCGCTGCATGGCAATCGCGCCACGTTGTTGTTCATGCGCGATGACAGTGGCTGGGTGCATGTGGTGACGCCGGAGACGGCGCTGAAGCCTGGGGCGGGGTGGACGTTGTTGGCGTTGATTCAGCCTGAGGCCAGCGGCGCCTCTTGAATCGAATCGCGAGCAGGCTCACTCCTACAGGGAACGCATTCCAACTGTAGGAGTGAGCCTGCTCGCGATGGCTTAGACTCGGTTTCAGATCAGGCAGCAAAACCCGGCAGCACCGGCACCGGCCGCTTCTCATCATCAATCGCGACAAAGCTGAACTGCCCATGAATCGCTTTCTCGCGGCCATCGCAGCTCATGCTCTCGACAAACACTTCCACCTCGACCTTGAGGCTGGTGTTGCCGACCTTGATCACCTTTCCGACCAGCTCAACGATGGAGCCGGCCGGGATGGCGTGGTTGAAGTCGATGCGATCGGTGGACACAGTCACCAGCGGCAGCCGGCAGAAACGCGTGGCGGTGATGAACGAGACTTCGTCCATCCATGCCAATGCGGTGCCGCCGAACAAAGTGTTGTGGTGGTTGGTGGTCGGCGGGAAGACGGCCTTGGTTACGCGGGTTACCGAGAGTTCGGTACGGCGCTGGATTTCCTGGTCGCGGGTGGTCATGGTTCGGGCCTGAAACGAAAATACGGTGAATAAATTGCAGGCAACAAAAAAGCAGCCCGTAGGCTGCTTTTTTCTGCATCGGAAGCTGGACTTAAGCCAGTTTTTCCTTGATGCGAGCTGCTTTACCCGACAGGTCGCGCAGGTAGTACAGCTTGGCTTTACGTACGTCACCGCGACGTTTGACAGCCATGCTGTCGATCTGCGGGGAGTAGGTCTGGAAAGTACGTTCTACGCCAACACCGTTGGAGATTTTACGAACGGTGAACGCACTGTTCACGCCGCGGTTACGCTTGGCGATTACAACGCCTTCGAACGCTTGCAGACGGGAACGATCGCCTTCCTTCACTTTCACCTGAACGACAATAGTGTCGCCTGGGGCGAAGGTAGGGATTTCTTTGGTCATCTGCTCTGCTTCGAGTGCAAGGATGATTTTGTTGGTCATGCTGTGCTCCTAAGGTAAATCGTTCGATCTACCATCGATACGTTGTTAACTATCGTCCCGCTCGCGGATGTATTCCTCGAGCAGCTTCTTCTCTTCTCCAGAAAGCGAGCGGCTTTCCAGAAGATCGGCGCGTCGTTCAAAGGTCCTACCAAGGGACTGCTGTAAACGCCAACGCCGGATATGCGCGTGGTTGCCACTCAGCAACACGTCGGGTACACGCTGATCCGCATACACCTCAGGTCGGGTGTAGTGCGGGCAATCCAGCAGACCATCCGTAAAGGAATCTTCCTCGGCGGAGTCCGCATGCCCTAAAGCTCCAGGCAGCAGTCGTGTAACCGCATCGATCAGGACCATGGCCGGCAGCTCGCCGCCAGACAGTACATAGTCGCCAATCGACCACTCTTCATCGACATGAGCTTCAATAAAACGCTCGTCAATGCCTTCATAGCGGCCGGCAATCAGGATCAATGCATCCGATTGTGCCAACTCGCGTACCGCCGACTGATTCAGTTGACGGCCTTGGGGGGACAGGTAAATCACCTTCGCCGCCTCCCCGGCTGCTGCCTTGGCCTGAGCCAGAGCATCTTCCAGGGGCTTGATCTTCATCACCATGCCCGGACCACCGCCAAACGGGCGATCGTCCACAGTGTGATGCCGATCCGTCGTGTAATCTCGCGGATTCCAACAGGTCAGCTGCAAGAGCCCCTGTTTGACCGCACGACTGGTGATGCCGTAGTCGCCGATGGCGGAAAACATCTCGGGAAACAAACTGATCACTTCTACGCGCAAGTTAGCCACGCTTAGAAGTCCGCGTCCCAATCCACCTTCATCTCGCCCGCTGCCAGGTCGATGGCCAACACGCATTGCTCCGTATAGGGCAACAGGCGTTCGCGATCATCCAGGCTGCCAGCGCAAGGCTTGACGACCATTACATCATTGGCGCCGGTTTCCAGAAGATGATCGATTTTCCCGAGCAATTGCCCAAGGGTGTCGATGACCTTCAGACCTTCCAGCTGGTACCAGTAGTACTCACCGTCGGTCAATTCAGCGAACAGATTGCGCGGCACGCAGATCTCATAACCGGCCAGAAGACGAGCTTCTTCACGATCATCAAGACCCTTGAGCTTTGCGACCAGGAACTTGTCGCTCCCGCGTCCACTGACCAGCTCGACCTGTTTGACATTGCCTTCGCGCTTGAGCGTCCAGGTTTTGTACTGCAACAGGTTTTCAGTCGGATCAGTAAAGGAATAAACCTTCACTTCGCCGCGAACGCCATGAACAGAATAAATTTTGCCAATAACGATCAAATCATCGGCAACAGCAGGCGTCGCGTTCATATTGCTCAGGCCGCAGCCTTTGCAGATTCCTTCAGCAACTGAGCAACACGCTCAGAAGGCTGTGCACCAACGCTCAGCCAGTAGGCTACGCGCTCTTGGTTCACGGACAGACGGATTTCCTGACCACGGGCAACAGGGTTGAAGAAACCAACCTGTTCTTTGTGGGAGCCGTCACGCGGGTTACGCGAGTCGGTTACGGTCAGGTGGTAAAACGGGCGCTTTTTGGAGCCGCCAAGGGCAAGACGGATTGTTAGCATGTGAACATCGTTCCTGTAGTCGGTGCTGCAAATCTAAATGCACAGCGGGCATGGGTGCCCGAAAGGCCGCATATTCTAAGGAATATCCGGACTTTTGCAAATGACTTTTTCCGGCGCCTGTGGCATGCCGTGCAGATCTGCATATAGAGCCGTCGATGAAAACGGCCAGTCAGCTCCCGCCGAGTGCGGGTTTGCTGTTGATCCTGCGTCCTTGCAGGGTCTGCGCCGGTACGACGACCGGCGCGGATTCTTTACATTTTCGGCATGCCGCCGCCGGGCAACATTCCGCCCATGCCGCGCATCATTTTCGCCATTCCGCCTTTGGCGGTGAATTTCTTCATCATCTTCTGCATCTGCTTGTGCTGCTTGATCAAGCGACCGATGTCCTGCACCTGAGTGCCGGAGCCCATGGCGATCCGGCGTTTGCGCGAACCGCTGATCAGCTCAGGGTCGCGGCGCTCGGCCGGGGTCATGGAATTGATGATGGCTTCCATCTGCTTGAACTGTTTCTCTGCGGCGTTCTGGGCATTGCCCATTTGCGACAGGTTGACGCCACCGATGCTCGGCAGTTTGTCCATGAGGCCACCGAGGCCGCCCATGTTCTTCATCTGTTGCAGCTGATCGCGGAAGTCTTCGAGGTCGAAGCCCTTGCCCTTCTTCAGCTTCTTGGCCAGTTTGTCGGCCTTGTCCTTGTCGAGGGTCGCTTCGGCCTGTTCGATCAGGCTGAGCACGTCGCCCATGCCGAGAATGCGCGAGGCGATACGCTCAGGGTGGAACGGGTCGAGCGCTTCGCTCTTCTCGCCCATACCGATGAACTTGATCGGCTTGCCGGTGATGGCGCGTACCGACAATGCGGCACCGCCACGGGCGTCGCCGTCGACCTTGGTCAGGATCACACCGGTCAGCGGCAGAGCATCACCGAAGGCCTTGGCCGTGTTGGCGGCGTCCTGACCGGTCATGGCGTCGACCACGAACAGGGTTTCGACCGGGTTGATCGCGGCGTGCAGCGCCTTGATCTCGCCCATCATCTCTTCGTCGATGTGCAGACGACCGGCGGTGTCGACGATGACCACGTCGATGAATTTCAGTTTTGCTTCTTTAATAGCCGCGGTGGCGATGTCGACCGGCTTCTGGCTCAGGTCGGACGGGAAGAACGTCACGCCGATGTCATTGGCCAGGGTTTCCAGCTGTTTAATCGCCGCTGGACGGTAAACGTCCGCCGACACGACCATGACCGACTTCTTCTTGCGCTCTTTAAGGAAGCGCGCCAGTTTGCCGGCGGTGGTGGTTTTACCCGCACCTTGCAGACCGGCCATCAGAATGACGGCAGGTGGCACGGCACTCAGGTTCAAGTCTTCGTTGGCCGCGCCCATCAGGCTTTCGAGTTCAGCCTGGACGATCTTCACGAACGCCTGGCCTGGCGTCAGGCTGCGCGACACCTCGGTGCCGACAGCGCGCTCCTTGACCGAATTGACGAAGTCCTTGACCACCGGCAGGGCGACGTCGGCTTCGAGCAACGCCATGCGCACTTCACGCAGGGTGTCTTTGATGTTGTCCTCGGTCAGCTTCGCCTTGCCGGTGACATGGCGCAGCGTCTGCGAGAGACGGTCGGTTAAGTTTTCAAACATTGCGCGATCCTTTCAGGCCCTGTGTAGACCGGGATAATGGCGGCCCAGACCGGAATCAACATGTGCTCGGCGAGCCTGCGGCGTGGGCAGGTCGCGGATTATAGCGAAGACTGCGGCTGGCGGACACCTCGCTGTCAGCTTCCTGAGTCTTTCGTGCGATGGCGGTTCTATGCCAAACTCAGCCCCTTTCGGGCTTGCCTAACAGGATTTATGCTCCCCTTGTCACCCAGTTTATTGACCACCCTCGCCGCCGCCCTTCTATATGCCGCTGCGACCCTTTATCAGAGCACCCGCCTGGCCACCGGCGCCAAGGCGAACAAGCGCCTGCTGGTCAGCCTCGGTGCGCTCGCCGTGGTGGCCCACGCCGCCAGTCTGCTCACTCACTTGTTGACGCCGATCGGTCTGGGCCTGGACTTCTTCAGCGCCTCGAGCCTGATCGCGGCGGCGGTGATTGCCCTGACCCTGATCGCCTGTTCACGAATCCCGGTGGAAAACCTGCTGGTGCTGCTGTTCCCGCTCGGCGCGGTCACGGTGTTGCTGGCGCAGTTCGCGCCCACCGGCACGGTGCAGATCATCGACGAAGAGCCGGGCATCCTCGCGCACATTCTGTTGTCGATCCTCGCCTACGGCATGTTCACCATCGCGGTGTTCCAGGCCTTGCTGCTATTGGTGCAAGACCACCAACTCAAGCACAAGCACCCGTCCGGGCTGATCAAGAATTTCCCGCCGCTGCAAACCATGGAAAGCCTGCTGTTCGGTTTCCTCTGGGCCGGCTGGACGCTGCTGTCGCTGTCGCTGATTTCCGGCTGGCTGTTCGTCGAGAACCTGTTCGCCCAGCACCTGGTGCACAAGACCCTGCTGGCCTGCCTGGCCTGGATCGTATTCAGCGTGCTGCTGTGGGGCCGTAATCGTCTCGGCTGGCGCGGTCACAAGGCGATTCGCTGGACTCTCGCCGGTTTCTGTCTGCTGATGTTGGCGTATTTCGGCAGCAAACTGGTTCGCGAATACATCCTGCACATCTGACGGGCGGCATAAATGGACGGTTTGCCCCTAGGGCCGATGCTCGCGGTATTTGTCCTGCTGATTTTATGGTCAGGGCTGTTTACCGCCGTCGAAATCGCGCAGCAACACCTGCTTGCGCAGCGCACCGCCTCGCGCGCCAGCGATAAACCGCTGGCGAAGCTGAGCTTCCCGCTCGACAGCCTGATCCTCTGCAACACCCTGTGCCGTGCGCTTGCTGTGGTGATCGCGACGCTGCTGGCGATTTTCCTCTGTGAAGAAAACGGCCCGTGGGCGGCGTGCCTGGTGGGCGGCGCGATCCTGCTGGTGTTCGCCGATTACTTCCCGCGCACTGTCGCCCGGCGCTACCCCGATGCCGTGCTGGCTTTCGGTAACTCCCTGTTGGCAGTACCACTGAAGGTCGTTTATCCGCTTGCCTGGCTGTTCAGCCGTATCAGCAGCCTGCTGATGCGTCCGTTCGTGCGCAAAGCGCAAGTGGTACAGCAAAGCGAAGACGATGCCCCTTCCGATCGTCACGATGACCCCGAGCACCCGGTTCATGCACATCCGGTTTCAGGCATCCACGCGTTGGACAACATTACGGTCAACGACATTCTGGTGCCGCGCAGTGATGTCGACGGCATCAACCTCGACGATTCGATCGAAGAGATCATTGAACAACTGCGCCATAACAAGCGCACGCGCCTGCCGGTGTTTCACAGCGACATCAATCAGGTTGAAGCCGTGCTCAATACCCGGCAGATCCGTCATCTGCTGAACAATGCCGATTTGACTCGTGAAACCCTGCTGGCGGCAAGTTACGAGCCGTACTTCGTACCGGAAAGCACACCGTTGCAACTGCAGCTGCTGAACTTCCACAAGCAACAGCGACGGCTGGGCATGGTAGTCGACGAGTACGGCGAAGTGCTTGGTATCGTCACGCTGGAAGATATTCTCGAAGAGATCGTTGGCGAATTTGAAAGTGAGCACAGCCTCGATAACCCGCATATTCATACGCAGCCCGATGGACGAATGGTGATTGATGGCACCGCTTCGATTCGTGAATTGAACAAGTGCCTGGGCTGGCATTTGCCGAGCGACGGGCCGAAAACGCTGAACGGGTTGGTGACTGAAGCACTGGAGACGATTCCCGAGAGTGCGGTTTGCTTGAAGATCGGCCGTTATCGCCTGGAGATTCTCGAGACCGAGGAGAACCGGGTGAGCAAGGTGTTGATCTGGCATACCTCGTCTGTGCCTGCTCTGATGCCTGCCCGATAGACGACTTTTTGCTCTTGTTCAATCGTTAGCCCCCTTCCTATAATCGAGGCGCTTACCCAAGCGCCGCCGAGCCTCGTGCTTACCCCGCACACAACAGGTTTCGGCCATTTCCGCTGCACTCCGGCGACTGTTCCTACCTGAAACAGCGACCGCGCCTCATCCCACATCCCTGGGTGTTCGACCATAATAATTCGCTCCAACGGAGCTCATGACTGTCAGGGATCACCGCATGACGACCAGTACTGCTTATAGCGACACCGCTCCTGCCCAACCGACCAACTCCGCCACCCGCGTGGCGACGGCGAGTTTTATCGGCACCGCAATCGAGTTCTACGATTTCTATGTTTACGCCACGGCGGCCGCGCTGGTGATCGGGCCGGTGTTCTTTCCGCAGACGTCCGGCACCGCGCAGATGCTCTCGGCGTTTCTTACTTTCGGTATCGCCTTCCTTGCCCGACCGCTGGGCTCGGCGCTGTTCGGCCACTTCGGTGACCGTATCGGGCGCAAGTCGACGCTGGTGGCATCCTTGCTGTTGATGGGCGTATGTACAACGCTGATTGGCGTGCTGCCGGGTTACGCCACCATCGGCGCGTGGGCACCGATTCTATTGTGCGTGCTGCGTTTTGGTCAGGGCCTGGGATTGGGCGGCGAATGGGGCGGTGCCGCCCTGCTCGCCACGGAAAACGCGCCAAAGGGCAAACGCGCGTGGTTCGGCATGTTCCCGCAGCTCGGCCCGTCCATTGGTTTTCTCGCGGCCAACGGCTTGTTTCTGACCCTGGCCATGACCCTCGATGACGAGCAATTTCGCAGTTGGGGCTGGCGCATTCCGTTCCTGCTCAGCGCAGCGCTGGTGATGGTCGGTTTGTATGTGCGTTTGAAGCTGCATGAAACCCCGGTATTCGCCAATGCCGTCGCTCGGCAGGAACGGGTGAAGGTGCCGCTGGTCGAGCTGTTCAGCCAGTACTGGGCGCCAACCTTGTTGGGCGCAGCGGCGATGGTGGTGTGTTATGCGCTGTTCTATATCTCGACGGTATTCTCCCTCAGCTATGGAGTTTCCACGCTCGGCTACAGTCGCGAAACATTCCTTGGGCTGCTGTGTTTTGCCGTGCTGTTCATGGCTGCCGCCACACCACTGTCCGCTTGGGCCAGCGACCGTTATGGACGCAAACCGGTGCTGATCATCGGTGGCGTGCTGGCGATACTTTCCGGGTTTCTGATGGAGCCGCTGCTGACTCAGGGTTCGACCTGGGGCGTAGCGCTGTTTCTGTGCATTGAGCTGTTCTTGATGGGCGTGACGTTCGCGCCGATGGGGGCGCTGTTGCCAGAGCTGTTCCCGACCCACGTGCGTTATACCGGCGCTTCGGCGGCGTATAACCTGGGCGGCATTGTCGGGGCCTCGGCGGCGCCGTTCTTTGCGCAGAAACTGGTGGCAATGGGGGGTTTGAGTTATGTCGGCGGGTATGTGTCGGGGGCGGCGGTGCTGAGTTTGATTGCGGTGCTGTGCCTGAAGGAAACGCGTGGCAACGATCTGAATCGGGTTGCCTGATAGGCCGCCATCGCGAGCAGGCTCACTCCTACAGGGGAACGCATTTCAACTGTAGGAGTGAGCCTGCTCGCGATGGGCGCGACTCGGTTTAGAGTTCTACGACAACAGCCTGAGCAGCACGGGTCGCCTTGGCACGCGCAGCCTCGATCGACTCATCCCGCGCCAGCGCCACGCCCATACGGCGCTGGCCATTCACTTCCGGTTTACCAAACAGACGCAACGCCGTATCGGGCTCGCTCAACGCAGCACCCAGATTGGCGAATGCGGTCTGGGTCGACTGCCCTTCCACCAGAATCACCGCAGAAGCCGAAGGCCCGAACTGACGGATCAACGGCACTGGCAGGCCCAGAATCGCGCGAGCGTGCAGAGCGAACTGCGACAGATCCTGCGAAATCAATGTAACCAGACCAGTGTCATGCGGACGCGGCGAGACTTCGCTGAACCACACCTGATCACCCTTGATGAACAGCTCAACGCCGAACAGACCACGGCCACCCAGCGCTTCAGTCACCGCTTTGGCAACGCGCTCGGACTCAGCCAGGGCAATCGGGCTCATGGCTTGCGGCTGCCACGATTCCTGATAGTCGCCCTTCTCCTGACGGTGACCGACCGGCGCACAGAACGTGGTGCCGCCGATGTGGCGCACGGTCAGCAGGGTAATTTCGTAATCGAAATCGATGAAACCTTCGATGATCACCCGACCTTTACCGGCGCGACCGCCTTCTTGCGCATAATCCCAGGCTTTCTGCACGTCATCGGCGCTGCGCAGCAAGCTCTGGCCTTTGCCCGACGAACTCATCACCGGTTTGACGACGCATGGGAAGCCCAGGTCTTCAACGGCTTTGCTGTAGTCCTCGAAGGTGTCGGCGAAGTGATATGGCGAGGTCGGCAGATCCAGCTCTTCAGCGGCCAGACGACGAATGCCTTCACGGTTCATGGTCAATTGCGCCGCGCGCGCGGTCGGGATCACGGTGAAGCCTTCGGCTTCCAGTTCGACCAGCGTGGCGGTGGCGATGGCTTCGATTTCCGGCACGATGAAGTGCGGTTTTTCGGCTTCGATCACTGCGCGCAGGGCAGCGCCGTCGAGCATGTTGATCACGTGGCTGCGATGCGCAACTTGCATGGCCGGCGCGTTGGCGTAGCGGTCAACGGCGATCACTTCAACGCCCAGGCGTTGCAGCTCGATCACCACTTCCTTGCCCAACTCACCACAGCCACACAGCAATACGCGGGTCGCGGTCGGCGACAATGGAGTTCCGATACGGGTCATCTCAGGTCCTCAAAGAAGCGGATCATCGAGGAAAGCAACGCCAGACGCGCTTTCCATGGGGAGAAAGCGCGGCATTTTACATGAACCCGAGGGTTTGGCTTCAGCCGGCGACGGCCTGTTTGCGATCGCGCCAGGCCATGATCAGCCAAACGGCGGTGACACCCGCGAATTTCGACAGCAGCGCAGTGATGATCACCGGCGGCGTCAGCAGGTCGATCATGCCGAAGAAGATAAAGGTATCGAGGGGAATACTCAGCGCCGAACTGATCCACAAGCGGTCGCGCAATGGGCGCTTGGTGATGCTGAATACCAGCCAGTCGATGATTTCCGACACCGCGAATGCCGTGGCACTGGCCAGCGCGATGGACGGATCGGAGGTGACGTAAGACAACACCAACGCCGCCAGCATCGCCACCAGCGCACCGTGACCGAAACGGGTTTGCACCATGTCGCGCAGTATGAACACCAGACCGCCCCAGGCCGACCAGATGATGTCCAGGTGTGGCGCGGTGGAAAAGGCGAAGTTGATCAGCACGACGCTGCTGATGTAGGCGATGAGGAAAATCATGGAGGCGACCTGGCAGATTGGCGCACAGATTACTGGACCCGCAGATCAAGAGCCACCCCCTCACCCCAGCCCTCTCCCCATGGGGGGCGAGGGGGAAAGGGAGCAGAACTTCGTTGAATCGACTCCCGAGTTCGACTCGATAACCCAGGTCGGTGCGACCCGAGCAATCAACGCGGTCGCTCCCTCTCCCTTCAGGCGAGGGGGAAAGGGAGCCTATTGGGGGCCTTTCAAATCTTGAGTCCGACTCGACATGTCAGGTCGGCGTATAGCGTAAGACACCTCGGTCAGTCCCCTCTCCCAATGGGCGGTCCGACGTTTCGGGAGGGTTAGGGTGAGGGCAATCTCTAGCCGTTCACGATTTCGAAGGGATCATCCACACCAACCCACTCGCCTTCGCCCGCTCATGACACAACCCCAGCACCACGCGGCGCTCGTCATTGGTCATGCGGCCCCAGCGGGTGATTTCCGCGACCGTACGCTGGCAGCCGGTACAAATATCCTGCTCATCCAGCGCACAAATATTCACGCACGGCGAGGCGACAGGTCTTTCGACAGTCGTCATTGTTCTTGCTCAACCAGATCGCGCGCGTAACGCTGCGAGTTATGCACATAGTGGGCGGCGCTGGCCTCAAGCATCTTCTTCTGCGCCTCGGTCAGCTCGCGCACAACCTTGCCCGGCGAACCCATGACCAGCGAACCATCGGGAATTTCCTTGCCTTCGCCGATCAGCGAGTTGGCGCCGATGATGCAGTTCTTGCCGATCTTCGCGCCGTTGAGAATCACCGCGTTAATGCCGATCAGGCTGTAATCGCCGACGGTACAGCCATGCAGCATCGCATTGTGGCCGATGGTCACGCCGGTGCCGATGGTCAGCGGATAGCCCATGTCGGTGTGCATCACGGTGCCGTCCTGGACGTTGCTGTTCTTGCCGATCAGGATCAGTTCATTGTCGCCACGCAACACGGCGTTGAACCAGACGTTGGCGCCTTCTTCCAGTTTGACCTTGCCCACCAGCACGGCATTGGGGGCGACCCAGCTCTGTGGATGGGTCTCGACACGGGCGTCGCCCAAGCGGTATTTCATCTTGTTTTCCTCAGGGCTCACGGTGAATGGCCGTTCGAACGACGGCTTCAGGTGTTGATAAAACTTTTCGGCGGTTGGTGCAGGCTGATTTTCGCGTCATAGAGCAGGTTGATCAACTCGACGATCATGATCGCCGTCAGGCCCCAGATTTTGTATTCGCCAAAGCGGTAGCTCGGCACGTACCAACTGTGTCCCTGATAGTCGATGCGATGGGTATGCTCGCGAGGGTCTTTACGGAAGAATTCCAGCGGCACGCTGAAGACAGCGGCAATCTCGGCATCATTGGCGCGATATTCGACAAAATCGGGAATCACACCGACATAAGGCGTGACCTTGATGCCGTGCAGGGAAATCAGTGGGCTGAGCGGGCCGATCACTTCGACCAACCCGGGCGGCAAACCGATTTCCTCTTCGGCTTCACGCAGGGCGGTGAAGATCAGATCCGGGTCTTCCGGATCGCGGCGCCCACCAGGGAAAGCGACTTCGCCGCCGTGGGTCGAGAGCCCGCTGGCGCGCAGGGTCAGCACCAGTTCCGGCTCGTCACTGCGGGTGATCGGCACCAGAACGGCGGCCTCGGGGAAACGTGTGTCGGTTTCCAGCGTGCGCGGTGTGTGGTTGCTTACCCGATGCAGTAGCTCGTCCAGCATGAGTGTTCTCGATCTGTGCCTTACCCTGCATCATGCACCAATCATTGCGAGTGCCCAAGCCCCGGAAACCTGTCGTGTCGCGAAACGACAACTTGCCGACCGGCACCGCTGCACGCCAAGATAGGCGCAGCATTCAGGAAGCCCAGCATGAATTTTTGCAGCCACTGCGGTAAACCGGTCACCCAGCGCATTCCCGAAGGCGATTCGCGGCTGCGATTTGTTTGTGACAGCTGTCAGACCATTCACTATCAGAACCCCAATATCGTCGCCGGCTGCGTGCCGACCTGGGGCACGAAGGTGCTGCTCTGCCGTCGCGCCATCGAGCCGCGCCTCGGTTACTGGACGTTGCCTGCCGGTTTCATGGAGAACGGCGAGACCATCGAACAAGCCGCCGTGCGTGAAACGGCTGAAGAAGCCTGCGCCCGGGTGCGTAACCTGAGCATCTATACGCTGATCGACGTGCCGCACATCAGTCAGGTGCATGTGTTCTTCCGCGCCGAACTGGTGGATCTCGACTTTGCTGCGGGCCCCGAGAGCCTCGAAGTGCAACTATTCGACGAAGCCGACATTCCTTGGGACGAGCTGGCTTTCCGCACGGTGGGGCGTACCCTAGAATGCTTCTTCGCTGATCGGCGTGTTGAGGAGTATCCGGTTCGTTCGGAGTCGATTCCGCCGTTGGTGCAGCCGGTCATTGTTGGTTAGAAATCAAAAGATCGCAGCCTGCGGCAGCTCCTACATAAATCCTGTTTGCTTCACTCCTGGGGAATCGTTTCAATGCGCTGGTTGCTTGCCCTGTTCTGCCTGTCGTTCGTTAGCGTCTCCCAAGCGTCCTTCGTGACCACCGTGACGCCGGCGAATACCCCGCTTATCGAGAAAGTTCTGGTGCTCAAATCGGCGCATCAATTGCAGTTGATCGCCGACGGCAAGCCGCTGAAGACCTATCGCATCTCCCTGGGCAAGGGCGCGAAAAAAGGTCCGAAACTGATTGAAGGCGACAAGCGCACGCCGGAAGGTTTTTATTGGATCGACTGGCGCAAGACCAGCGACAAATTCAACCTGTCGATGCACATTTCCTACCCGAACATCAGCGACTCGGCCCGCGCCCGGCGTGAAGGCGTCGAGCCTGGCGGCATGATCATGATCCACGGCACGCCGGATTCGGAAGAAACCCCGGAAGACCTGTTCCACACCCTCGACTGGACCGATGGCTGCGTCGCCATGCGCAACGTTGATATGCGCGAAGTGTGGAGCCTGGTGCCGGACGGCACGATGGTCGAAATCCGCCCGTAACCAGCGACCGCTGGTCACCCGCAAAAAATAAATCAAAAGATCGCAGCCTGCGGCAGCTCCTACAGAGGTGATACCACTTCCCACTGTAGGAGCTGCCGCAGGCTGCGATCTTTTGCTTTTTACAGCCCACCTTTAATACCACTTCAAACCAGACCCTGCATAACCCGCCATTTCATTGGGCAAACCGCCGATTGCCTGCGTTGACATGGTATTCAAGTGGTATTAATTTTCGTCCCACAAGCGAGCCACAACAATCCTATACTCGCGTCGGAAATGACCTACATGAACGACTTCCAGGCCCTACGCCCAGACGACTCCCAGCCGACGCCGCTGTACTTGCAACTGGCACGCAATCTGGAAGCAGCGATTCATGCCGGGCAGTGGAAAGCCGAACAGGCGATGCCCTCGGAACGCAATCTCAGCGAGTTGCTCGGCATCTCCCGCGTCACCGCACGCAAGGCGCTGGAAGTCCTCCTCGATCAAGGCCTGATCCGCCGCCTGCAAGGTTCCGGCACCTTCATCACGCCACGCCTCGAACAACCACTGTCGCGCCTCTCGGGTTTCAGCGAGATGCTGCGCCTCAAGGGCTTCGTGCCCAGCTCGCAATGGCTGGAACGTGAAATCACCCTGCCGACCCACGAAGAACTGATCCGTCTCAGCCTGTCGCCGAACGACAAGGTCGCGCGCATGAAGCGTCTGCGCAAAGCCGATGACACCGTTATGGCAATCGAAATGAGCACCCTGCCCGCCTCGATCATGCCCAAGCCGGAACTGGTCGGCGATTCGCTCTACGAATACCTCGACGGCATCGGCAAACCAATCGTCCGTGCCTTGCAGCACATCCAGGCGATCAATGCCTCGGACGAATTCGCCGCACTGGTCGGCATCGCCCCCGGCACCGCGATGCTGCTGATGACTCGGGTCGGCTACCTGGAAGACAACACGCCGATTGAAGTCACCGACACTTATTGCCGCAACGACTACTACGACTTTGTTGCAGAGCTTCGCCGCTGATCAGCAGCCGAGCCAAACGAGAGAACCAAAATGTCCGAAGACAACATCCTCACCGCCAGCGGCTGGATTCGCGGCCGGCTGATCCACGAACACGGCAAAGTCGTGTCGATCGAAGGCATGCCTTGCGATCCGGCAACCAATGATCTGCCGTATCTGCTGCCGGGCTTCATTGATCTGCACGTGCATGGCGGTGGCGGCAAAGACATCATGGAAGGCGCCATCGCTTTCGAAACCATTACCAAAACCCACGTGCGTTTTGGCACAACGTCGCTGCTGGCCACCACCATGACCGCACCGAGTGCCGAGATTTCCAGCGTCCTGAAGGAAGTAGGAGAATTCTGCGAACAGCGTCCGAAAGGTGCCGCGCGCGTCCTCGGCGTACACCTCGAAGGCCCGTACATCAATCCGGGAAAACTCGGCGCGCAACCGAACTTCGCCCACACCGCGTTGATGGCCGAAGTCGAAGAGTATCTGGCACTGGCGCCAATCCGCGTGATCACCATCGCCCCGGAAATCGCCGGTCACGACGGATTGATCCGCGAACTCAGCAGCCGTGGCGTGCGCATGCAGATCGGCCACACCCTCGGCAGTTACGAGGAAGGCGTCGCCGCAATGGAGGCTGGCGCGACCAGTTTCACTCACCTCTACAACGCCATGAGCCCGCTGCATCACCGCGAGCCGGGCATCGTTGGCGCGGCATTGGCCCACGCCAAATTCGCCGAACTGATTCCGGACTTGCTCCACGTCCATCCGGGAGCAATCCGCGTGGCCCTGCGCTCGATCCCGTGCCTGTATTGCGTCACCGACTCGACCGCCGCCGCCGGCATGCCCGACGGTGAATACAAGCTCGGCAGCCACACCGTGACCAAATGCCTGGGCGGCGTGCGCCTGCCCGACGGCACCCTGGCCGGCAGCACCCTGACCATGGATCAGGCCCTGCGCAATCTGGTGAAGATCGGTTTGCCAATCGCCGAGGCCTCGCAGCGCCTGTCGCAATTTCCCGCCGACTACCTCGGCATCAACGAACGCGGGCGCCTTGCACCAGGTGCCTGGGCCGACTGCGTGCGGCTCGATCGCTCACTCACACTGACCGCCGTCATGGTCGAAGGAGAAGACATTGACTTCAAAAATGCTTGAGGAGGCGCTGTCCTCGTTCGAGGCCGTGCAAGCCCAACTGCAACAGCTCGACCCGCAAATGATCGAGATCGCCGGACGCCTGCGTCGTCAGCCGCCGCAAGTGGCGATGACTGTCGCACGCGGCAGCTCCGACCACGCGGCGAGCTACTTCGCCTACCTGACCATGCAACAACTGGGTGTGCCGGTGGCGTCGTTGCCGATGTCAGTGGTGACCATGCAGCAAGCGCCGTTAAAGGTCAGCGGTCAGGTCGCGTTCGCGTTTTCGCAATCGGGGCAGAGCCCGGATCTGGTCAACAGCCTGCGTCTGTTGCGCAAGCGTGGCGCGCTGAGCGTATCGATGGTCAACGCTGCCGATTCGCCACTGGAAGCGGCGTGTGAATTCAGCGTGCCGCTGCTCGCCGGGACTGAAAGCAGCGTCGCCGCGACCAAGAGTTTTATCGCCACCCTCAGCGCCAGCGCTCGTTTGATCGCGCACTGGAAAGAGGACAGCGAATTGCTTGAGGCCGGCAACGCGCTGCCCGAAGGCCTGCGCGAAGCGGCGAAACAGGACTGGAGCGTGGCCATCGAAGCGCTGCGTGATTGCGAGCGATTGATGGTGATCGGCCGTGGTGCCGGTTTCGCCATTGCTCAAGAGGCCGCGCTGAAATTCAAGGAAACCTCGGCGATTCAGGCCGAAGCGTTCAGCAGCGCCGAAGTGCGTCACGGCCCGATGGCATTGATCGACGAACACTATCCATTGTTGGTGTTCGCTCCGCGCGGCGCCGAGCAGGCGGGTCTGTTGAGCCTCGCGGCAGAGATGCGTCAACGCGGCGCCCGTGTGTTGCTCGCCGCGCCGGACGATGTGAGCGAACGCGATCTGACCCTGAGCCGCGCCGAACACCCAGCGCTCGATCCGATTCTGGCGATCCAGAGTTTCTACGTGATGGCCGCAGGGCTGGCCGTGGCCCGTGGCATGGACCCGGATCAGCCGCGCCACCTGAGCAAAGTAACCCGCACGCACTGACACCCGCTGATCAATGCATAACCCTATCGGCGGACGCGAAAACCGCCGATTGATGCACAACCCTGTCGGCGGATGCAGAACCGTCGATTGATGCACAACCCCTGTAGGAGCTGCCGAAGGCTGCGATCTTTTGATTTTGATTCACAGAAAACAAGATCAAAAGATCGCAGCCTGCGGCAGCTCCTACAGGGATCAGCGAAATTACTGATGAGACCGAGCCATGCACAACAACAATAAAGAGCTGACCCTCAGCGCCCCGCTCAGCGGCCCGGTGCTCACGCTCGCCAAAGTCCCGGACGCGGTGTTCGCCAGCGGCGCGATGGGTGACGGCATCGCCATCGACCCGATCAACGACACGCTGTACTCGCCGTGCGCCGGGGTGATCATTCATGTCGCGCGCACCGGCCACGCACTCACCGTTCGTGCCGACAACGGCGCGGAAATCCTCCTGCACCTGGGTCTCGACACCGTTGAGTTGAACGGCGAAGGTTTCTCGATGCTGGTCAAGGAAGGTGGCCGCGTGACCAAGGGTCAGCCGTTGTTGCGCTATGACCTGGACAAAGTCGGCCAGCAATGCAAAAGCCTCGTCAGCCTGTTGATCCTGACCAACAGCCAGGATTTTCAGGTACGCCCGATCACGCTGAAAGCGGTGAAAGTCGGCGATCCGCTGCTGCACATTGTGGCGCGCAACGGTTCGGCAGCGAGCGCCGAAGTCGTCGGTGGGCCAGAGGTTCATGGTCAAGTGTTGGTGGCCCATCGCGGCGGCTTGCATGCGCGCCCTGCGGCGCTGATTCGGCAGACCGCGCAAGGTTTCAAAAGCCAGTCGCAGCTACACTTCGCCGGCAAATCGGCGCCGTGCAACAGCCTGATCGGTTTGATGGGGCTGGCGGTTGGCGAGCAGGATGAAGTGCAGGTCAGCTGTCAGGGACCGGACGCTGAAGCGGCGTTGCAAGCGTTGCTCACGGCATTGGCGACTGCCCTGCCGGATGATCATCACGCGGCGGCACCAGCAAGTGTTGCACCTCTCAAACGCCCGGCCGAGGCTGGCGTGTTGCACGGGGTTTGCGCTGCGCCGGGATTCGTCGGTGGGCCGCTGTTTCGCTTGAACGCGATCAGTTTGCCGGTGGACGCGGGCAATCACGATCCGCTGCAACAACAGCAAGTGCTTGAAGCTGCACTGCAACAGGTCAGCAGCGAAATCGACGGCACCCTCGCCCAAGCGAAAAAACACAAGAACGCCGAAGAAGAAGCAATCTTCGCCGCACACTTGGCGTTGCTGGAAGACCCGGCACTGCTCGACGCTGCACAGCAATCCATCGAACAAGGCACTGCGGCGACTCACGCCTGGAGCCAGTCGATCGATGTGCAGTGCGAAGTGCTGCAGCGCACCGGCAGCGCGCTGCTGGCTGAGCGCGCCAACGATCTTCGCGATCTCAAACAACGCGTGCTGCGTGCGTTGCTCGGTGAGGCATGGAATTACGATGTGCCGGCCGGTGCCATCGTCGCTGCGCATGAACTGACGCCATCGGATCTGCTGCAACTTAGCGCCCAAGGTGTCGCCGGTTTGTGTATGGCCGAAGGTGGCGCGACTTCGCACGTGGCGATTCTCGCTCGCGGCAAAGGTCTGCCGTGCATGGTGGCGTTGGGTTCGGCATTGCTTGATCAGCCGCAAGGTCAATCGGTGGTGCTCGATGCCGATGGCGGTCGTCTGGAACTGACGCCAAACGCTGAGCGCTTGGCTGAAGTTCAACAGGCGCAAATTGATCGCCAGCAACGTCGCGATGCTCAACAGGCAAAAGCTCATCTGCCGGCCGAAACCCGTAATGGCGTGCACATCGAAGTCGTCGCCAACGTCGCCTCCAGCGGTGAAGCGGCAGATGCCTTTGCCAACGGCGCCGATGGTGTCGGTCTGCTGCGCACAGAGTTTCTCTTCGTCGATCGCCAGACCGCGCCGGATGTCGAAGAACAGCGCAGCGCCTATCAAGCCGTGATCGATGCGATGGGCGACAAGTCGGTGATCATCCGCACCATCGATGTCGGCGGCGACAAGCAACTCGATTACCTGCCGCTGCCGATCGAAGCCAACCCGGTGCTCGGTCTGCGCGGCATTCGTCTGGCTCAGGCCCGCCCGGAAATCCTCGATCAGCAACTGCGCGCGCTGCTGCAAGTCAGCCCGCTGCGTCGCTGCCGAATCCTGTTGCCAATGGTTACCGAAGTGGATGAGCTGCTGCACATCCGCCAGCGCGTTGAAGCGTTGTGCCTGGAGATGAACATCACGCAGCGCCCGGAAATCGGCGTGATGATCGAAGTCCCCGCCGCCGCATTACAGGCCGAACAACTCGCCGAACACGCCGACTTCCTCTCCATCGGCACCAACGATTTGTCGCAATACACCCTGGCCATGGATCGCGATCATGCCGGTCTCGCTGCACGCGTCGACGCCCTGCAACCGGCGCTGCTGCGCCTGATCGCCATGACCTGCGAAGGCGCGGCGGTGCACAAGCGTTGGGTCGGCGTCTGCGGCGCCCTCGCCTCTGATCCGCTGGCCACGCCGGTGCTGATTGGTCTGGGCGTTACCGAATTGTCGGTCAGCCCGGTGCAGATCGGTGAAATCAAGGATCGCGTGCGCCAGGTACACGAAGCCGAATGCCAGCGCCTCAGTCGCGACCTGCTCAAGTTGAGCAGCGCCGCCGCCGTGCGCCACGCCTGTCATCAACATTGGCCTCTGCGCTAACAAAAACAACAAGGACAAACGCCATGTACCAACTCTTCATCGAAGGCCTGCAACGCCTCGGCCGCGCGCTTATGCTGCCGATCGCGATCCTGCCGATTGCCGGCCTGCTCCTGCGGCTGGGCGACACCGACCTGCTGAACATCGCGATCATTCACGATGCCGGCCAAGTGATCTTCGCCAACCTGGCGATGATCTTCGCCATCGGCATCGCCGTCGGTTTCGCCAAGGACAACAACGGCACCGCCGGCCTCGCCGGGGTGATCGGTTACCTGGTGATGATCTCCACGCTCAAGGTGCTCGATGCGAGCATCAACATGGGCATGCTCGCCGGCATCGTCGCCGGCCTGATGGCTGGCGCGCTGTACAACCGCTTCAAAGACATCAAGCTGCCGGAGTATCTGGCGTTCTTCGGCGGGAGACGGTTTGTGCCGATTGTCACCGGGTTCGCAGCGGTCGGTCTGGGCGTGGTGTTCGGCTACATCTGGCCGCCGATCCAGCACGGCATCAACAGCTTCGGCGCCTTGATGATGGAAAGCGGCAGCATCGGCGCGTTCGTGTTCGGCGTGTTCAACCGCCTGCTGATCGTCACCGGCCTGCACCACATCCTCAACAACATGGCGTGGTTTGTGTTTGGCAACTTCACCGACCCGACTACCGGCGCATTGGTGACGGGCGACCTGTCGCGCTACTTCGCCGGCGATCCGAAGGGCGGCCAGTTCATGACCGGCATGTTCCCGATGATGATCTTCGGCCTGCCGGCGGCGTGCCTGGCGATGTACCGCAATGCGCTGCCGGAACGCCGCAAGGTGATGGGTGGGATCTTTCTTTCAATGGCGCTGACCTCGTTTTTGACCGGGGTGACTGAACCGATTGAATTCGCCTTTATGTTCCTGGCACCGCTGCTGTATCTGCTGCATGCGCTGCTGACCGGGTTGTCGATGGCGATTACCAATGCGTTGAACATTCACTTGGGCTTTACGTTCTCCGGTGGATTTATCGACATGATTCTCGGCTGGGGCAAGTCCACCAATGGTTGGCTGGTGTTCCCGGTTGGGTTGGCTTACGCGGTGATCTACTACTTCGTCTTTGACTTCTGCATTCGTCGCTTCAATCTGAAAACGCCGGGGCGTGAGGATGTCGCTGTCAGTGAAAAAGCCGTACTGACTGAAAACGAGCGCGCCAGTGCATACATCAAGGCATTGGGCGGCGCTGAAAATCTGCTGACGGTTGGCGCCTGCACCACGCGGTTGCGGCTGGAGATGGTTGATCGCAACAAGGCTTCGGATGCTGATCTGAAAGCGCTGGGTGCGATGGCGGTTGTGCGACCGGGTAAAGGTGGCAGTTTGCAGGTGGTTGTCGGGCCGATGGCGGACAGCATTGCGGATGAGATTCGTCTGGCGATGCCGGCGTTGGGGCGTGCTGTTTTGGTTGAAACCGCTGTTGTTGATGAGCCGAAAGTTATGGCCGTTGCCGGTTCCGAGGCGCAGCAATGGCTGAATGCATTGGGCGGCAGCGACAATGTGCTGCAACTGGATTGCATTGCGATGACACGGATTCGCCTGCAATTGGCGGATGGCAAGGCGTTGTCCGAGGCGCAGTTGAAGGATCTGGGTTGTCACGGTGTCAGCCAGTTGGATGGCGGGATCTGGCATTTGCTGGTGGGGGATAAGGCGGCGAGTTTGAGTGGGGCGCTGGAAAGCCTGGTCAACCGCAGCGAAGTCAGCGCCAAAGTCTGACCCCACACATCACCCCTGTAGGAGCTGCCGCAGGCTGCGATCTTTTGATTTTGCTTTTTTACAATCATAAGCAAGAGCAAAAGATCGCGGCCTCGTTTCACTCGACAGCTCCTACAGGGAAGCTATCAATCCGAAGAATCAGGTCGGCCATCAGGCCGTCATCGCTGGCAAGCCAGGCTCCCACAGGTTCTTCACTGTTCTCAAAATTGTGCACGACCTTGTGGGAGCCAGCCTGCTGGCGATGAACGATGACGCGGTCGTCAGGTTTGTGGATCGACTCGATCCAGTGCGCGGTTTACTGCGAGCTCGGCGAGCATGATGATTTGCTGGATGGCCAGTGCCGTGCTGCGTTGCAAGCCGCCTAGCTCGGTTGCGAAGTTGCTGGCCATGGCGTTTGCTGAGGCCAACGATTCACAAGCGTGGGCGAGCAGGCTTTCGGTGTCGACGCTGGGGTGGACGAGGAACATGGTGCTCGGTTGTCGGGGTTTGGCCGGTTCAGGGCTGAGGTAGAAATCGAGGGCGCGTTTGATGGCTTCGCGGTTTTTGGCGAGGTCTTCGGCGCGGATGGCGGCTTCGAGTGGGGTGGTGGTTTCGGGGGGGGGATCTGGTATTAGCTTGTCCAAAATTCAACTCCTGCTATTGCAAGTGAGGATGCCATCGTTCGCCGGATCTCACGCGGCGAAGAGGTGGCAGCTATGTGCAGGGTGAGATCCACCGGAGCAGGCAACCGGCCAGACCGAAGTCTGCCCGCACACAGCCGCCATAACACAGGCAGCAGATTGAGCTGGCGCCAATTATCGTAGTGTTGGCGCTAGTTGCAAGCTTTCCGGGGATCTCACGCCCGGTCGCTGAATTGGCAGCGACAGGCAAAGACTAGAGAGCGGGCGTCCGACGGACAACCTGAAAACCTTGTGGGAAGACTCTGTTATTTCTACACATATCTAAACAGACCAAAGCAAACCCTCACCCTAGCCCTCTCCCAGAGGGAGAGGGGACTGACCGGAGTGTTTGGTGGATCTACGCCGACGTGAAATACCGAGTCGAATTCAGATCCTGAAACAGATCAAAAGCCCCTCACTCCCCCTCTCCCAGAGGGAGAGGGGACTGACCGAAGTGTTTGGTGGATCTACGCTGACGTGAAATACCGAGTCGAATTCAGATCCTGAAAAGCCCACAAATCGGCTCCCTCTCCCCCGGGAGAGGGCTGGGGTGAGGGGCGAATCCACTTCAAAACCAAAGCCGATCGCGCAGTGCTCCTCACCACTCAATAGGCCGAGTGTCAGCTCGCCTGCTCTTGATCTTGATCCACAGGCCCCGTCGGCAGGCTGAGTGGAGGGATTTATCCGGGGGTGGGAGCGCAGCGACCGTTTGGCGCAGCCAAATGCATCGAGAGGAGGTGCAGCGGAGCAAACCGGAGGCGATGCGCCCGGATGGATCCCGGAGCGAAGGAACCCCGAGCCTTAGCGAGCGGGCCGAACGTTGGGGCACAGACCTTTGGTTCCTTTGGGGCGTTTGCCAAAGGGACTCGCTGTAAGAGCGAAACCGCCAGCGGCAACGCCCGAAGAAACGGATATTCACTCAGTCAGCCAGAGCATGGTCGCCTATAAGGGCGCCATCGCGAGCAGGCTCACTCCTACAGAAAAGCAAATCGCGGGCAACAAAAAACCCGCAGACCATCACTCATCTGCGGGTTTCCTGTTTCAGCAGCCAGGAAGATCAGAAATCTTCCAGCCGCCACACTTCATAAGCCGGCGTCTCGTAGGGATGACTGAGCTTCAACGCCGCCACAACAGCCACGATCAACTCATCCGCCACCACCAGCTCAACCTTCCATTCCTCAACCCGCTCAACCTGCCCAGCCTCGCCAATGAACGGCTGACTGCCGTCCAAAGGCCGAAACTGGCCAGACCCAAGCACCTGCCACGCACAGTGGTCATAGTCACCGATCCGCCCACCACCGGCAGCGAACACAGCCCCTTTGACCACCTCGACATGACTGTCAGGAACAAAAAACGCCAGCTTGTACACAGGCCTTAGTTCACCCAGACCCGCGCATTACGGAACATGCGCATCCAAGGTGCATCTTCGGTCCAGTCTTCCGAACGCCACGAGTTCTGCACGGCACGGAACACACGCTCCGGGTGCGGCATCATGATCGTCACACGGCCATCACGGCTGGTGAGACCGGTAATCCCGCGCGGCGAACCGTTCGGGTTGGCCGGATACGACTCAGTGACCTTGCCATGGTTATCGACGAAACGCATCGCCACGCAACCCGACAGATCGGCTTCCAGCAGCGCATCTTCGCTGGAGAACTCGGCGTGACCTTCACCGTGAGCAATGGCGATCGGCATACGCGAACCGGCCATGCCCTGCAGGAAGATCGAGTTTGATTCCTGGATCTGCACCATCGCCACACGCGCTTCGAACTGCTCGGAGCGGTTACGCACGAAGTGCGGCCAGAACTCGCTGCCCGGGATCAGCTCGTGCAGGTTGGACATCATCTGGCAACCGTTGCACACGCCGAGGGTGAAGCTGTCGTTACGTTCGAAGAAACCCTGGAACGCATCGCGGGCGCGGCTGTTGAACAGTGCCGACTTGGCCCAGCCTTCACCGGCGCCGAGCACGTCGCCGTAGGAGAAACCACCGCACGCCACCAGACCTTTGAACTCGTTCAGGTCGACACGGCCAGCGAGAATGTCGCTCATGTGCACGTCGATCGCGTTGAAACCGGCGCGGTCGAAAGCGGCAGCCATTTCCACCTGACCGTTGACGCCCTGCTCACGCAGCACGGCAACCTGAGGGCGGATGCCTTTCTTGATGTAAGGCGCGGCGATGTCCTGGTTGACGTCGTAGCTCAGCTTGACGCTCAGGCCCGGGTTGTCTTCTTCCAGCAGCACGTCGAATTCTTGCTCGGCGCAGTCGGCGTTGTCACGCAGACGCTGAATCTGGTAGCTGGTTTCAGCCCAGGTGCGTTGCAGCAGACGACGCTGGCCTTCGAACACGGTGTCACCGTTGAAGGTGATGTTGATCTGGCCATTGTTGATCGGCTGACCGATCACCGACACGCAGTCGCCCAGACCGGCCGCGCTGAATTGCGCGAGGATGTCTGGCGTGGCGTCCTGACGAACCTGGATGACGGCACCCAGCTCTTCGTTAAACAGGATCCCGGCGATTTCTGCCGAGGACTCGGCAACGCTGTCGAGGTTCAGGCTCAGACCGCAGTGACCGGCGAAGGCCATTTCCACCACGGAGGTCAGCAGACCACCGTCGGAGCGGTCGTGGTAAGCCAGCAGGTGACCGTCGGCGTTGAGGCCCTGGATCACGGCGAAGAAGGCTTTCAGGTCTTCGGCGTCATCGACGTCCGGTGCGTGTTTGCCAAGCTTGCCGTGTGTCTGAGCAAGGATCGAAGCGCCCATACGGTTCTGACCGCGACCGAGGTCGATCAGGATCAGGTCGGTGGTGCCCTTGTCCATGCGCAGTTCCGGGGTCAGGGTCTGACGGATGTCAGCCACTGGCGCGAAACCGGTCACGATCAGCGACATCGGCGAGGTCACGGTTTTTTCTTCGCCGTTGTCGTTCCAGCGAGTGGCCATGGACATCGAGTCCTTGCCCACCGGAATGGTAATGCCCAGCTCAGGGCAGAGTTCCATACCGACCGCTTTCACGGTGTCGTACAGACGCGCGTCTTCGCCCGGGTGGCCGGCAGCCGACATCCAGTTCGCCGACAGTTTGATGTCGGAGATCTTGTTGATGCGCGAAGCAGCGATGTTGGTCAGGGTTTCGCCGATGGCCATGCGGCCCGAGGCCGGAGCGTCCAGCAATGCCAGCGGAGTGCGCTCGCCCATCGCCATCGCTTCACCGGTGTAGACGTCGAAGCTGGTCGCGGTGACGGCAACGTCGGCCACCGGAACCTGCCACGGGCCGACCATTTGGTCACGGGCCACGAGGCCGGTGATGGTGCGGTCGCCGATGGTGATCAGGAAGCTTTTGCTCGCCACGGCCGGGTGATGCAGAACGCGTTCGATGGACTCGCTGATGTCGAGGTTCGACGGATCGAAGTCATCGCCCAGCTCAGCTTCGCGAACCACCGAACGGTGCATGCGCGGGGCTTTGCCCAGCAACACTTCCAGTGGCATGTCCACCGGGTTGTTGCCGAAGTGGCTGTCGGTCACGGTCAGTTGCGGCTCGGCAGTCGCCTCGCCCACTACGGCAAACGGGCAGCGCTCACGTTCGCAGATCGCCTGGAAGCGTTCGAAGTCTTCAGGGCCGACCGCGAGAACGTAACGTTCCTGGGATTCGTTGGACCAGATTTCGTGCGGGGCCATGCCCGGCTCGTCGTTGGGAATGTTGCGCAGTTCGAAACGGCCACCGCGGTCGCCGTCGTTGACCAGTTCCGGGAAGGCGTTGGACAGACCGCCCGCGCCGACGTCGTGGATGAAGCTGATCGGGTTCTTGTCACCCAGTTGCCAGCAACGGTCGATGACTTCCTGGCAGCGACGCTCCATCTCAGGGTTTTCACGCTGTACGGAAGCGAAGTCGAGATCCGCCGAGCTGGTGCCGGTGGCCATCGAGGAAGCGGCGCCGCCGCCCAGACCGATCAACATCGCCGGACCGCCGAGGACGATCAGCTTGGAGCCAACGACGATCTCGCCTTTCTTGACGTGTTCTTCGCGGATGTTGCCCATGCCGCCAGCGAGCATGATCGGCTTGTGGTAACCACGAACCTCGTCACCGTGCGGGGTGGTGATCGATTGTTCGAAGGTACGGAAGTAGCCAGTCAGGGCCGGACGGCCGAATTCGTTGTTGAACGCGGCGCCGCCGAGCGGGCCTTCGATCATGATGTCCAGCGCGGTGACGATGCGCTCAGGCTTGCCGTACGGCACTTCCCACGGCTGTTCGAAGCCGGGGATCTGCAGGTTCGACACGGTGAAACCGGTCAGGCCAGCCTTTGGCTTGGCGCCACGACCGGTTGCACCTTCGTCACGGATCTCGCCGCCGGAACCGGTCGATGCGCCCGGGAACGGGGCAATCGCGGTCGGGTGGTTGTGGGTTTCAACCTTCATCAGGATGTGCACCGGCTCCTGCACCGCGCCGTACTGGCGGGTTTCAGGGTTCGGGAAGAAACGGCCGGCAACGTTGCCGACGATCACCGAGGCGTTGTCCTTATAAGCCGACAGAACGCCTTCGCTGTGCATCACGTAGGTGTTCTTGATCATGCCGAACAGGCTTTTTTCCTGGTTCTCACCATCAATATCCCAACTGGCGTTGAAGATCTTGTGGCGGCAGTGCTCGGAGTTGGCCTGGGCGAACATCATCAGTTCGATGTCGTGCGGGTTGCGCTTGAGACCGTTGAAGGCGTCGACCAGATAGTCGATCTCGTCTTCGGCCAGAGCCAGGCCCAGCTCGGTGTTGGCTTTTTCCAGCGCGCCGCGACCACCACCGAGGATGTCGATTGCGGTCAGCGGCTTCGGCTCGGCGTGGCTGAACAGACCGGCGGCCTGTTCAAGGTTGGCCAGCACGATCTGGGTCATGCGGTCATGCAGCACGTCGGCAATCTGCTGCGCTTGGGCTTCGCTGAACTGACCGGCCACGTAGAAGGCAATACCGCGCTCCAAACGCTGGATCTTGCTCAGGCCGCAGTTGCGGGCGATGTCGCTGGCCTTGCTCGACCATGGCGAGATGGTGCCGAAACGCGGCAACACCAGAAACAGACGGCCGGTCGGCTCTTGAACCGGAACGCTTGGACCGTACTTCAGAAGGCGCGCTAGCACCTGCTGTTCGTCGCCGGTCAGGACGCCGGTGACTTCGGCGAAGTGAGCGAATTCAGCATACAGGCCACTGACAGCTGGAACCTTCTGGCTCAGTTGCTCAAGGAGTTTGCTGTGGCGAAAGGCAGAAAGGGCAGGAGCGCCGCGCAGGATCAACATCTTCGGGACAGCCTCGGGAAGGGGTGTGCTTTGAGGCCGTGCATTCTAGCCTAAACCGCCCTCAACATCACCCGAAACGCTACGCACGGTTGCACTCGGACCTCAATCTGTGTTTCTGCCTTGAAAGTCAGGTAAATCAACCCTGTAGCAACGGCTTATTTTTACTGTAACAAAATGCCCCGAAGGCCCGTTTTTGCTGGGTTTCGTCAGGTTTTGTGATGTCTAGCAGACAAGCCCCGTGCTGTCGATATATGGCGCCCGTGGCCGTTTGCGTATACTGCGCAGATGTTTTTCCCAACGGCTTTGCGTCCGCGGTACGCCAAATGGCTGATCGCAACCGGACTCTTCCTGATGCTCGGTGGCTGTGTTGATAAACCCAACACTCTCGAGCGCATAAAGGAGGATGGTGTGCTGCGGGTGATTACCCGTAACAGCCCCGCCACCTACTTTCAGGATCGCAGCGGTGAAACCGGCTTCGAATACGAGCTGGTGAAACGCTTCGCCGACGATTTGGGTGTGGAACTGAAAATCGAGACCGCTGACAACCTCGACGACCTGTTCAATCAGATCGGCAAACCGAACGGCCCGGTGCTGGCCGCCGCCGGTCTGGTCAGCAGCGAACAGCGCAAGAAACAGGTGCGCTTCTCGCATTCCTACCTCGAAGTCACCCCGCAGATCATCTACCGCAACGGCCAGTCGCGGCCAACCGATCCCGGCGATCTGGTCGGCAAGAAGATCATGGTGCTCAAAGGGAGCACCCACGCTGAACAACTGGCCGAGCTGAAACAGAAATATCCTGGCATTGAGTACGAAGAGTCCGATGCGGTTGAAGTCGTTGACCTGCTGCGCATGGTCGATGAAGGTCAGATTGACCTGACCCTGGTCGATTCCAACGAAGTGGCGATGAATCAGGTGTACTTCACCAACATCCGCGTGGCTTTCGACCTCGGCGATGCACGCAGCCAGAGCTGGGCGGTGGGCCCGGGCGAAGACAACAGCCTGCTCAACGAGATCAATGCCTACCTCGACAAGGTGCAAAAAAACGGCACCCTGCAACGCCTGAAGGATCGCTATTACGGCCACGTCGACGTCCTCGGCTACATGGGCGCCACCACCTTCGCCCAACATTTGCAGCAGCGCCTGCCGAAATACGAACAGCACTTCAAGAATTACGCGAAGAAAGAGAAAGTCGACTGGCGCCTTCTAGCGGCGATCGGTTATCAGGAATCGCTGTGGCAACCGACCGTCACCTCGAAAACCGGTGTGCGCGGTTTGATGATGCTGACCCAGAACACCGCTCAGGCGATGGGCGTGTCCAACCGTCTCGATCCGAAGCAAAGCATCATGGGCGGCGCCAAGTACCTGGCTTATATGAAGGATCAGCTCGACGATTCGATCAAGGAACCGGATCGCACCTGGTTTGCCCTGGCAGCCTATAACGTCGGCAGTGGTCACCTGGATGACGCGCGCAAACTGACGGCCAAGGAAGGTTTGAACCCGGACAAATGGCTGGACGTGAAGAAGATTCTGCCGCGTCTGTCGCAGAAGCAGTGGTACAGCAAGACGCGTTATGGCTACGCCCGTGGCGGCGAACCGGTGCATTTTGTGGCGAACATTCGTCGTTATTACGACATTCTGACCTGGGTGACGCAGCCGCAGCTTGAGGGCGATCAGGTGGCCGAAGGTAACCTGCATGTGCCTGCGATCGACAAGTCAAAACCCGCTCAAGAACCTGCCCCGCTTTAAAGCAAAAGATCGCAGCCTTCGGCAGCTCCTACAGGGATACACATTCCAATGTAGGAGCTGCCGAAGGCTGCGATCTCTTGATCTTAACCCTTGAGAGCAGCCGCCAGAATCAGCGCCTTCATCTCGGAAACAGCAGACTTGAATCCCACGAACAGCGCATGCGCCACCAGCGCATGGCCGATGTTCAGTTCGTTGATGCCTTTGATCGCCGCTACGGCTTCAACGTTGTGATAGTGCAAGCCGTGACCGGCGTTAACGATCAGGCCTTGGGCCAGACCAAACGCCACACCGTCCGCCACACGTTTCAATTCTTCAGCCACTTCAGTCGGGGTTTCGGCATCGGCGTAGCGACCGGTGTGCAATTCGATGGCTGGAGCGCCAACGCGCTTCGACGCTGCAATCTGCCGCTCATCAGCATCGATGAACAGCGACACTTCGCTGCCGATCTTCGACAGACGCTCAACCGCAGCCTTGATCCGCTCTTCCTGCCCCGCTACATCCAGACCACCCTCGGTCGTCAGTTCCTGACGGGTTTCCGGCACCAGGCAGATGTGCGCCGGACGGATGCGCTCGGCGAACGCCATCATTTCTTCGGTGACACCCATTTCGAAGTTCATGCGGGTCTGCAGCACGTCTTTAAGCAAGAGCACATCGCGCTCCTGAATGTGCCGGCGGTCTTCACGCAAATGCACGGTGATGCCATCGGCGCCCGCCTCTTCCGCATCCAGCGCCGCCTTGACCGGGTCCGGGTAGCGCGTGCCACGGGCCTGACGCAGGGTGGCGACGTGGTCGATGTTCACGCCAAGAAGAATGCGATTGCTGGTGGTCACGGGTGCGCTCCTGAATTGAGAGATTCGGCGCACAGCATATCAGGGCTTGCGAAACAGCTCGCGGCTTACCAGCGGGCGACCGCCCAAATGAACGGCCAGTGCCTGACGCATCAGACGCTTGGCGGCGGACAGCGCGCCGGGGGCGGTCCAGTCGGCTTCGGCCATCGCCAGTAATTCAACGCCGTTAAACAGGCCCGGTTGCAACAGGAAGACCCGCTCCAGCCCCGCGTCCACTTGCAGACGATAGAGACCGTCCGCCGCGACGGGTTCACCGTGAACGTCAGTGTTCAGTGAAAAGCCGTAACCGAGGTCATCCAGCAGGCGCCATTCGAATGAGCGCAGCAGCGGCTCCAGCGGACGGCCTTCAGCCAATGCCAGCAAGGTCGCGGCGTAGTGATCGAAAACACCCGGATGCGGGTCTTCGGCGGGCAACAAGCGGATCAGTAACTCATTGAGGTAGAGACCGCTGAACAGCGCCTCGCCATTGAGCCACGCGGATGTGCCGGAGCTTTCCATGCGTCCGACATTCTTTAGCTCACCCTTGCCGCGAAACTCCACTTCCAGCGACACGAAAGGCCGCGCCAACGTCCCGGCCTTGCCCCGCGCACTGCGCAACACCGCCCGCAAGCGACCTTGCGGCGTGAGGAAGTCCACGAGCGCACTGGTTTCGCGGTAGGCGCGGGAGTGCAGGACGTAGGCGGGTTGGGCGGGAGGTGGGGTTTGCGACATGAACGTTGTTTCCCGATCAGGGATTGCAAAAAAGATCGCAGCCTTCGGCAGCTCCTACAGGTGTACGTCATGTAGGAGCTGCCGAAGGCTGCGATCTTTTGATCTTCGAATCGCTTACAGGTCGCCGTAACCCAGCGAACGCAGCGCGCGCTCGTCGTCGGACCAGCCGCCCTTCACCTTCACCCACAGATTGAGCATGATCTTGGAGTCGAACAGCAGCTCCATGTCCTTGCGCGCTTCGGTGCCGATGCGTTTGATGCGCTCGCCCTTGTCGCCAATGATGATCTTCTTCTGGCCGTCACGCTCAACGAGGATCAAGGCGTGGATGTGCAGGGTCTTGCCCTGCTGCTTGAACTCTTCGATTTCGACGGTGATCTGGTACGGCAGCTCGGCGCCCATCTGGCGCATGATTTTCTCACGCACCAGTTCGGCGGCGAGGAAACGGCTGCTGCGGTCGGTGATCTGGTCTTCCGGGAAGAAGTGATCGTTTTCCGGCAGGTGATCGGCAATGACCTTTTCCAGCGCGTCGAGGTTGTGCCCGTGCTGCGCGGAAATAGGAATGATCTGCGCGTTCGGCAGTTGTTCCTGCAACCAGGACAGATGCGGCATCAGCTCGGCTTTGTCTTCGATACGGTCAGTCTTGTTCAGCGCGACGATCAGCGGGCCGGTCACGTACTGCACGCGCTCGAGAACCATCTGGTCTTCGTCGGTCCACTTGGTGCGGTCAACCACGAAAATCACCACATCGACGTCTTTCAACGCCGCCGAAGCGGTTTTGTTCATGTAACGATTCAGAGCCTTTTCGCCACCCTTGTGCATGCCGGGGGTGTCGACGTAGATCGCTTGCACGTCACCTTCGGTTTTGATCCCGAGCATGTTGTGGCGAGTGGTCTGCGGCTTGCGCGAAGTGATCGCGAGCTTCTGGCCGAGGATGTGGTTCAGCAGCGTCGACTTACCGACGTTGGGACGGCCGACGATGGCAACATAGCCACAGCGAGTTGCATTTGTATCAGTCATTGCCATTCTCCACGCCCAGGGCAATCAGTGCTGCAGCGGCCGCTACCTGTTCGGCAATACGACGGCTCACACCCTGACCTCGGCTTTTTTCATTCAGTAAGACAACTTCGCACTCGACGAAGAAGGTTCGGCAGTGCGGCTCGCCCTGGATATCCACCACTTCGTAGCGTGGCAGATCGCACCCGCGCGATTGCAGGTGTTCCTGCAGACGGGTTTTCGGATCCTTGTTGGTATCGACCAGCGTCAGGCCTTCGAACTCGCCAGCCAACCAGGCCAGAACGCGCTCGCGAGCCATGTCCATGCCGGCGTCCAGATAGATTGCACCGATCAAGGCTTCGAGGGCATCGGCCAGAATCGATTCGCGACGGAAACCACCACTCTTCAATTCACCGGAACCCAAGCGCAGGTAATCGCCAAGGTCGAAACCGCGCGCCAGGACTGCCAGCGTCTCACCTTTCACCAGACGTGCGCGCAAACGCGACAACTGGCCTTCGCGGGCCAGCGGGAAGCGATCGAACAACGCCTCGCCGGCAACGAAGTTGAGGATGGCATCACCGAGGAATTCCAGGCGTTCGTTGTTGCGCCCGGCAAAGCTGCGGTGCGTGAGGGCCAGCAGCATCAGCTCCTGATCCTTGAAGGTGTATCCGAGCTGACGCTCGAGACGGCTTAAAGAAACGCTCACGGTTTACCCACGCTGAGTTCGTGGCTGGATTCCACCGCCATCGCCGGGATACGGCGCAGGCCTGGGACAATTAACGCTGTGTTCAAAAATTACATCCTGAATATCGTGGCTTCATGCCCCGGAGCCGATTGTGGTGGCTCCAGAAATGCAGTCGGCGCTGTGGTCAACAGCGCCGTGTGTGATTACTTGATCAGGCCAACCCGCGAGAAATTCGGCAGGTGACTGAGTTTCGGCTCCGGCCAGCTCATCCAGACCGCGAAGGCCTTGCCGACGATATTCTGGTCGGGAACCATGCCCAGCAGATCCTTGGGAATGTTCGGATCATCCCAGTAGCGACTGTCGTTCGAGTTGTCGCGGTTGTCGCCCATCATGAAGTAGTGCCCGGCCGGCACGGTCCATGTGTGATCCGGAGGGGTGCGGTAGCGGCTCATTTCCTTGCGGATCAGATGCTCGGCGGCGCCCAGTTTCTCTTTGTACAGCTCGGCGCTGCCCAGCGTGCCCGGCTCGGAGCCGATCATTTGCTCGGCAATCGACTCGCCATTGACGAACAGACGCTTGTCGGCGGTGTAGCGCACCGTGTCGCCCGGCAGGCCGACTACACGTTTGATGTAGTTGACGTTCGGGTCGCTCGGGTAGCGAAACACCATGACATCGCCGCGTTGCGGATCACCGACCTCGATGATTTTCTTGTCGATCACCGGCAGGCGGATCCCGTAAGAAAACTTGTTCACCAGAATGAAGTCGCCGACATCCAGGGTCGGTTTCATCGAGCCGGACGGAATCTGGAACGGTTCCACAAGGAACGAACGCAGCACCAGCACGATGAACAACACCGGAAAGAACGACTTGCCGTATTCAACCAGCAGCGGCTCTTTGTTCAGCTTTTCAACGACCACCCCATCAGGCTGGCTGACGCTGCCTTGATAAGAGGCAATGGCAGCACGCCGACGCGGTGCCAGGATCAACAGATCAAGCAACGCCAACAGGCCGCAGACGAACACGGCGATGACCAGCAACAGCGGGAAATTTAGTGACATAGGACCTAACTATCCAACCTGAGCACGGCAAGGAAGGCTTCTTGTGGAATTTCCACGTTGCCGACCTGCTTCATGCGTTTCTTACCGGCCTTTTGCTTCTCGAGCAGTTTCTTCTTACGGCTGACGTCACCACCGTAGCATTTGGCCAATACGTTCTTTCTGAGTGCCTTGACGGTTGTCCGGGCGACGATCTGACCACCAATGGCGGCCTGAATCGCCACATCGAACATCTGACGCGGAATCAGTTCTTTCATCTTCTCGGTCAACTGGCGACCTTTGTAGTGCGAGTTGTCACGGTGCACGATCAATGCGAGGGCATCGACCTTGTCGCCGTTGATCAGCACGTCCAGTTTCACCAGATTAGCCGATTGGTAACGATCGAAATGGTAATCCAGCGAAGCATAGCCGCGGCTGGTGGATTTGAGACGGTCGAAGAAGTCCAGGACCACTTCGTTCATCGGCAGGTCGTAAGTGACTTGCACCTGATTGCCGAGGAACAGCATGTCGACTTGAACGCCGCGCTTCTCGATGCACAGGGTGATGACGTTGCCCAGGTGTTCCTGCGGCACCAGAATATTGGCGCGCACGATCGGCTCGCGCATGTCTTCGATCGACGAGACATCCGGAAGCTTGGATGGGTTGTCGACGTAAATCGTTTCACCGGTTTTCAGTACCAGCTCGAAGATTACGGTTGGCGCGGTGGTGATCAGGTCCAGGTCGTATTCGCGCTCGAGACGCTCCTGAATGATCTCCATGTGCAGCATGCCAAGGAAGCCGCAACGGAAGCCGAAGCCCAGTGCGTCGGAGCTTTCCGGGGTGTACTGCAGCGACGAGTCGTTGAGGGTCAGCTTCTGCAGTGCTTCGCGGAAATCTTCGAAGTCGTCGGAGCTGACCGGGAACAGACCGGCGTAAACCTGTGGCTGGATGCGTTTGAAGCCGGGCAGCACTTCAACGTCCGGGGTCGAGCTCAGGGTCAGGGTGTCACCGACCGGTGCACCGTGAATGTCCTTGATGCTGGCGATGATGAAGCCCACTTCGCCGGCCTTCAGGTCAGACGTGGCAGTGTGTTTCGGGTTGAACACACCAACGCTGTCGACCAGATGGATCTTGCCGGTGGACTTGACGAGGATCTTGTCGCCCTTCTTCACGCGGCCATGACGCACGCGCACCAGGGAGACAACGCCCAGGTAGTTGTCGAACCAGGAGTCGATGATCAACGCTTGCAGCGGATCTTCGATGTTGCCGGTCGGCGCAGGAATGGTGTGCACCAGACGCTCGAGCACTTCGTCGACACCCAGGCCGGTTTTGGCGCTGCAAGTGACGGCGTCGGTGGCGTCGATGCCGATGATCTTCTCGATCTCGTCCTTGACGCGATCAGGATCGGCCTGCGGCAGGTCGATCTTGTTCAGTACCGGCATGACCTCGAGGCCCTGCTCGATCGCGGTGTAGCAGTTGGCCACGGACTGGGCTTCAACACCTTGACCGGCATCGACCACCAGCAACGCACCTTCACACGCGGCCAGGGAACGGCTGACTTCGTAGGTGAAGTCGACGTGGCCCGGGGTGTCAATGAAGTTCAGCTGGTACTTGATGCCGTCTTTGGCCGTGTAATAAAGGGTGACGCTGTGGGCCTTGATGGTGATCCCGCGTTCACGCTCCAGATCCATGGAATCCAGTACCTGGGCTTCCATTTCACGCTCGGCCAGGCCGCCGCACATCTGGATGAAGCGATCGGCCAGCGTCGACTTGCCATGGTCAATGTGGGCGATGATGGAGAAATTGCGGATATGACTCAAATCACTCACGGATCAACACTCAAAAAGGCTGCAGGCATAGCCCGCCGAAAAATAGCCGGGAATTGTACCTGATACACGGCGCAAGCGTCACGTTCGCCTGTCACCCGGATTGCATGCAAAAACGCCCCGATCTGTCGATCGAGGCGTTCTCAAAGCTGAAACATTGGCAAAAATGCGCCGATCAACCGGCTCTTCGCAGCAGCCAGACACCCGCCAGCGCACAAACCCCGGCCGGTACCAGCACCGCGAACAGCGGCGAGAAACCAAACACCAGGCTCGACGGGCCGAGCAAATCCTGGACGATACGGAAGGTGAAACCCACCAGCACACCGGTGAACACTCGCTGACCGAGGGTCACCGAACGCAACGGGCCGAAGATGAAGGAGATCGCCATCAGCACCAGCGCAGCAGTCACCAACGGCTGCAACACCTTGACCCAAAAAGCCAGCCAGTAGCGGCCATTGCTCAGACCTTGCTCGGACAGATAGTGGATGTAGCCCCACAGACCGCTGATCGACAGCGATTCCGGAGCCATGACCACGGTGCTGAGCAATTGCGGGCTCAGGGACACGTCCCAGCGCTCGGTCGGCGTATTCACGACTTCCGTGCTGCGCTCATTGAATCTGGTGGTCGCCACATCGGTGAGCTGCCAGTGATTGCCGTCGAATTCGGCCTTCTTGGCGAAGCTCGAACTGAGCAGATGGCGCTCTTTGTCGAAGTGATAGCGGGTCACGCCATACAGCAGGCCGTTTGGTTGCACGGCGTTGATGTGGATGAATTCTTCACCCTGACGGTGCCACATACCGTGCTTGGCACTTTGCGCGTCGCCGCTGCCCTGCGCCAACGAACGATTGGCCTGGGCCATGCTCTCGGTCGCCGGAGCAACGTATTCGCCGATCAGCACGCCGGCCAGCATGAGCACCAGCATCGGCTTCATCACGGCCCAGACGATACGGCCGATGGATACCCCAGCGGCGCGCATGACCGTCAGCTCGCTGCTGCTGGCCAGACTGCCAAGGCCGATCAGGCAACCGATCAAAGCCGCCATTGGCAACATTTCGTAGAGACGGCGTGGCGCGGTCAGCAACACGAAGCTCAGAACATCAACGAGGGTGTAGGTGTCGCTGACGTCACCCATCTCATCGATGAAGGCAAACAGGGTCGCCAGACCGAGGATGATTGCCAGCACGGCGATGATCGCCATGAACACGCTGCTGCCGATGTAGCGGTCGAGTTTAACCACGGGCCACCTCCAGCGCAGCGCTGCGACGGCTGGCCATCTTCAGGCGCAAAGGCTCCCAATAGAGCAGGCCGAGGCCGATGATCAGGAAGATCGCATGCACCCACCACAAGCCGAGGGCCGGCGGGATCTTGCCTTTTTCAAGGGCGCCGCGCGCGGCAATCAGGATGGTCAGGTAAGCCATATAAAGAAGAATCGCCGGCAGCAGCTTGAGGAAACGCCCTTGACGCGGATTCACGCGCGACAGCGGCACCGCCATCAGGGTCACGATAAATACCAGCAGCGGCAGGGACAAGCGCCATTGCAGTTCGGTTTTGGAGCGGATGTCATCGCTGCCCAGCAGAGACGAGGTCGGCATGGCGTCACGGTCGGTGACTTCTTCGCTGACGTCCGGCTTGGGTAGCAGCACGCCGTAGGTTTCGTAGTGGATCGCGCGGTAATCGGCCTGACCCGGACTGCCATCGTAGCGGTAGCCGTTGTCGAGGATCAGATAGCGATTGCCGTCGGGGCGGACTTCCTGGCGACCGCTTTCAGCCACCAGTACGGAGATTCCGCGATCCTTTTGATCGGCACCGAGGTTCTTCTGCGAAATGAACACACTGCCCAGATTGACGCGATCGTCGCTCAGGGTTTCGGTGTAGGTCACCCGAGTACCGTCACGCAGGGCTTGAAAGCGCCCCGGCTCAAGGGTGTCGAATTCAGTCAGCGCATCCTGCTTGTTCAGCAGCAACTGAAACTGGTTGGCACCTTGCGGAGCCAGGCCCAGGCTCAGCCATGCTACCACCAGCGCCACCAGGGTCGCCGGGAACAGGGTCATGCGAAACAGCTTCTGCTGGCTCATGCCGGTGGCCGACAGCACGGTCATTTCGCTTTCGAGATACAGGCGACCGTAAGCCAGCAGGATGCCGAGAAACAGGCCCAGCGGCAGGATCAGCTGCAGGAAACCCGGCAGACGAAAGCCCATGATCAGGAACAGCGAGCCCGGATCGAGCTGGCCGGCAGCGGCCTGAGCCAGATATTTGATGAAGCGACCGCTCATGATGATGACCAGCAGCACGGCACTCACGGCGCTGAGGGTCAACAGGACTTCGCGGGACAGATAACGGAAGACGATCAAACCAGACACTCCAGGGTTGTCAGGCTAAGGCGGCCAAACAAGCAAACACATCGACCGGCCCGCAACGCAGAGCCGTCGGAAAAAGATGCGGCATTATCCTGTGATTGAGGTCGCCTGTCACTGCGCACACTCATCCATGTCTGTAATCCTTTGCAGATCGCACAACCTAGGGGGCGTTCTCAATTAGTTTTCACACCGCGCCGGGTCTGCTGTTGTGCAGGGCAAGGCGCGAGAAGCGTGGTTTGGTCATTCCAAATAAGCTTCGAGCAACGCAGCCCTGCACAACAGCAGGCCCGGCCCTTCGGGTTGTGCCTTAAAGCCGGCCAGTCTGCGTTGCAGGCCTTGGAAAGGGAACAACCATTCCCAGCGGCCTGCGCCTTGCCTGGCTGGCTTTAAGACGACAACGCGGTGTGAAAACTAATTGAGAACGCCCCCTAGGGTTGTCAGGCGCAGGGAGCGAGGTTCAAACTGCGGCCCTTGTCGCAGGCTTTGGCCTGCGCCTCTTCTATCTATAAGCAGGCGACTGCGGACACCGTCGAACGCCTGCGTGTTGACCATTCATTCAGGGATCCGGACATGGAACTGGTTGTAAAAAGCGTTAGCCCAGAAACGTTGAAAACCGCCACCCTGGTGGTTGCTGTCGGCGAAGGCCGCAAACTCGGCGTCGCCGCCAAACAAGTCGACGAACTCAGCGGCGGCGCGATCAGCGCCGTCCTCAAGCGTGGCGATCTGGCCGGCAAGGTCGGTCAAAGCCTGCTGCTGCACAGCCTGCCGAACCTCAAAGCCGAGCGCGTGCTGCTGGTCGGCGTGGGCAAGGAAGAAGAACTGGGCGACCGTCCTTTCCGCAAAATCGTAGCCGGCATCCTCAACACCTTGAAGGGTCTGGGCGGCAGCGACGCCGTGCTGGCGCTGGATGAAATCATTGTCAAGAACCGCGACAGCTACGGCAAAACCCGTCTGCTGGCGGAAACCCTGGTGGATGGCGAATACACCTTCGACCAGTTCAAGAGCCAGAAAGCCGAACCTCGCGCCCTGAAAAAAATCACCCTGCTGACCATCAAGGCTGCTCAGGCTGAAGTGCAGCGCGCGGTGAATCACGCCACCGCGATTGCCAACGGCATGGCCTTCACCCGCGATCTGGGCAACCTGCCGCCGAACATTTGCCATCCGACGTTCCTTGGCGAACAAGCGAAGAACCTCGGCAAAGAGTTCAAGGATCTGAAAGTCGAAGTCCTCGACGAGAAGAAGATCAAAGCGCTGGGCATGGGCTCGTTCTACGCCGTCGGCCAAGGCAGCGAGCAGCCGCCGCGCCTGATCGTCATGCAATACAACGGTGGCAAGAAATCCGAGAAGCCGTACGCCCTCGTCGGTAAAGGCATCACCTTCGACACCGGCGGCATCAGCCTGAAGCCGGGCGCCGGCATGGACGAAATGAAGTACGACATGGGCGGCGCGGCCTCCGTGTTCGGCACCCTGCGTGCGGTGCTTGAGCTGAAACTGCCGATCAACCTGGTATGCATCCTCGCCTGCGCGGAAAACATGCCGAGCGGCAATGCGACCCGTCCGGGTGACATCGTCACCACCATGAGCGGCCAGACCGTGGAAATCCTCAACACCGACGCCGAAGGCCGTCTGGTGCTGTGCGATGCGCTGACCTACTCCGAGCGCTTCAAGCCACAAGCAGTGATCGACATCGCCACCCTGACCGGCGCTTGCGTCGTTGCACTGGGAGCGCACACCTCGGGCCTGCTGGGCAACAACGACGAACTGATCGACCAACTGCTGAGCGCCGGCAAAGCCGCTGACGACCGCGCCTGGCAATTGCCGCTGTTCGACGAATACCAGGAGCAACTGGACAGCCCGTTCGCCGACATCGCCAACATTGGCGGGCCGAAAGCCGGCACCATCACTGCCGCGTGCTTCCTGTCGCGCTTCACCAAGAACCTCAACTGGGCGCACCTGGACATCGCGGGCACCGCATGGACCAGCGGTGGCAAGGACAAGGGCGCAACCGGCCGTCCGGTGCCTCTGCTGACCCAGTACCTGCTGGATCGCGCCAAAGCCTGAAACCGATGACTTGCGGCGGCGTTACTCTCCTGTAGCGCCGCTGGCAACTCAGGAACCGCAATGACCAAAGTCGACTTCTATATCCTGCCCAGCGCCGATCCTTCGGCTCGTCTGGATTTTGCCTGCAAGCTCACCGAAAAAGCCTGGCGCATGGGTCACCGCATCTACCTGCACTGCAGCGACGCAGCCCAGCGTGACGATCTCGATGCGCGATTGTGGGCATTCAAGGGTGAAACCTTCGTTCCCCATGGCCCGGCTGACAGCGAACCCGATGGCCTGATCGTTCTGGGCGTGGGTGATGACTGCGGCCAACATCAGGATTTGCTGGTCAATCTCGACCTGAAAGTCCCGGCATTCGCCAATAAATTCGCCCGTGTGGCGGAAGTGGTGGTCGAAGACCCGACGATTCGTGCCGCGGCGCGGGACAGTTTCCGTTTCTACCGCGAACAGGGCTATCCTCTGCAAGATCACCGTTTACAGCGACTCTGAGCATTCCAATGGACACTCCGAAACCGCAGCAAAAATCCGCACATCTGCTGGACGATCTCGAATCGATCCGCCAGTTGCTCGGCGATGACAACCTGCAACCGCCACTGCTGACCGATACGGTCGACGACGGTGAGCAGGAACAGATTCCGATGTTGTTCGATTCTGTCGGCAGCGAGCCGCCGGCCGTCGAATCAGCACCTGCGCCAGCGCCAACAGCTGCCGCACAACCTGCCGCGCCGGTGGATAAAGGCCCGGACGCCTTGCTTCATCTCGACAGCGAACTGCGTGCCGCCGCGCAATTGATCATGCAAGACGTGATCGACGACTTCGCCCCGCACATCGAGACCGAAATCAAACGCCGCCTCGATGCTCGGATGGAACGGCTGCTCAGCCAGTACGAATAACGCACCCCGTGTAGGAGCTGCCGAAGGCTGCGATCTTTTGACCTTTGTTTCTTAAAACAAGATCAAAAGATCGCAGCCTTCGGCAGCTCCTACATTTAAATCCCCTCCGGGCCCGCCCCGCTCGCCCTCGGCCCCATGCCCCGCTATACTCGTCGGCTTTTCCTGAATTAATGCCAATAGGGTCCCGCCGCGCATGGATAAGACCTACCAGCCGCACGCCATTGAAACTTCCTGGTACAACACCTGGGAGTCCGAGAACTACTTCGCCCCGCAAGGCGCGGGCGACTCCTACACCATCATGATTCCGCCGCCGAACGTCACCGGTAGCCTGCACATGGGTCACGGGTTCAACAACGCGATCATGGACGCGCTGATCCGTTTCCGCCGCATGCAGGGTCGCAATACCCTGTGGCAGCCGGGTACCGACCACGCCGGTATCGCCACGCAGATGCTGGTGGAGCGTCAACTCGAAGCCCAGGGCCAGAATCGCCACGATCTGGGCCGCGAAAAATTCCTCGAGAAAGTCTGGGAGTGGAAGGATCAGTCCGGCGGCAACATCAGCCGTCAGATCCGCCGCCTCGGCTCGTCCGTTGACTGGAGCCGCGAGCGCTTCACCATGGACGACGGCCTCTCGGAAGCGGTCAAAGAAGCGTTCGTGCGCCTGCACGAAGACGGTCTGATCTATCGCGGCAAGCGTCTGGTCAACTGGGACACCAAACTGCACACGGCGATTTCCGACCTCGAAGTGGAAAACCACGACGAAAAAGGCTTCCTGTGGAACCTGAAGTACCCGCTGGCCGACGGCGTGAAAACCGCTGAAGGCAACGACTTCCTGATCGTCGCGACTACCCGTCCGGAAACCATGCTCGGCGACTCCGCCGTCGCGGTTAACCCGAACGACGAGCGCTACCAGGCCCTGATCGGCAAGTTTGTCGAGCTGCCACTGGTTGGCCGCCGCATCCCGATCATTGCCGACGACTACTGCGATCCTGAATTCGGCACCGGCTGCGTGAAAATCACCCCGGCCCACGATTTCAACGACTACGAAGTCGGCAAGCGCCACAACCTGCCGCTGCTGAACATCTTCGACAAGAACGCCAACGTGCTGCCGGCAGCCCAGGTGTTCAACCTCGACGGCACGCTGAACGACAGCATCGATGGCGCGATTCCGGCTGAATACGCCGGCCTTGAGCGTTTTGAAGCGCGTAAGCAGATCGTCGCTGCGTTCGACGCCGCCGGCCTGCTGGTCAGCGTCAACGACCACGGCCTGAAAGTGCCGAAAGGCGATCGCTCCGGCACCATCATCGAGCCGTGGCTGACCGACCAGTGGTACGTATCGACCAAGCCTTTGGCCGAGCCCGCGATTGCCGCCGTTGAAGACGGTCGTATCCAGTTCGTGCCCAAGCAGTACGAAAACATGTACTTCTCGTGGATGCGCGACATCCAGGACTGGTGCATCAGCCGTCAGCTGTGGTGGGGCCACCGGATTCCGGCCTGGTACGACGAGTCGGGCAAAGTCTACGTCGGTCGCGACGAAGCCGAAGTGCGTGCCAAGCACAACCTCGGCCCGGACGTGGCGCTGCAGCAAGACAACGACGTACTCGACACCTGGTTCAGTTCCGGCCTGTGGACCTTCTCCACGCTGGGCTGGCCTGAGCAGACCGAATTCCTGAAGAAATTCCACTCCACCGACGTGCTGGTGACGGGCTTCGACATCATTTTCTTCTGGGTTGCCCGGATGATCATGCTGACCATGCACCTGATCAAGAACGAGGACGGCACCCCGCAGGTGCCGTTCAAGACCGTTTATGTACACGGTCTGGTGCGTGATGGCCAAGGCCAGAAAATGTCCAAGTCCAAGGGCAACGTCCTTGACCCGCTGGACATCATCGACGGTATCGAGCTGGAAGAACTGGTGCAGAAACGCACCTCAGGCCTGATGCAGCCGAAACTGGCGAAGAAAATCGAGAAGCAGACCCGCGACGAATTTGCCGACGGTATCGCCAGCTATGGCACCGACGCCCTGCGCTTCACCTTCTGCTCGCTGGCTTCGACCGGTCGCGACATCAAGTTCGACATGGGCCGCGTTGAAGGCTATCGCAACTTCTGCAACAAGATCTGGAACGCCGCACGTTACGTTCTGGACAAGGGCGAAGACTGCGGCCAGAACGGCGAAGCCTACGAGCTGTCGCTGGCGGATCGCTGGATCATTTCGCAGCTGCAACGCACCGAAGCCGAAGTGACCCGTCAGTTGGATCAGTTCCGTTTCGACCTTGCCGCGCAAGCGCTGTACGAGTTCATCTGGAACCAGTACTGCGACTGGTACCTGGAATTGTCCAAGCCAGTGCTGTGGGACGAGAACGCCCCGGTTGAGCGTCAGCGCGGCACTCGCCGTACGCTGGTGCGGGTACTGGAAGTGGCGCTGCGCCTGGCGCATCCGTTCATGCCGTTCATCACTGAAGAAATCTGGCAGCGCATCGCGCCGTTGGCCGGCATTCAGGGCAAGACGATCATGCTGCAAGCGTGGCCAGTGGCCAACGAAGAACGCATCGATCCGGCCGCCGAAAATGACATCGAGTGGCTCAAGGAACTGATGCTCGGCACGCGTAACATCCGTGGCGAAATGAACATCGGCCCGGGCAAACCTCTGCCGATCTACCTGAAGAACGTCAGCGCTGAAGACCAGCGCCGCCTGACCGAAAACGAAGCGCTGCTGAAGAAACTGGCGCGTCTGGAATCGATCACTGTTCTGCAGGCTGGTGAAGAAGCGCCGCTGTCCGCGACCGCGCTGGTTGGCGAGATGGAAGTGCTGGTGCCGATGGCCGGTCTGATCGACAAGGGCGCTGAGCTCGCGCGTCTGGACAAGGAAATCCTGCGTCTGCAGGGTGAAGTCCAGCGCGTTGGCGGCAAACTGTCCAACGCCGGTTTCGTTGACAAGGCCCCGCCTGAAGTCATCGAGAAAGAACGCGCCAAACTGGCCGAGGCTGAACAGGCCCTGGGCAAACTGGCCGAGCAGCATGCGCGGATTGCCAGCCTGTAAGGGCAAATCGCAATGAAAAAGGGAGGCCCGGGTGGCCTCCCTTTTTTATTCCTGCAATAAACACGAATCCCTTGTAGGCCTTCGCCTGCTCGCGATGACGGAGTGCCAGTCGACAAATATTCTGGCTAATCCACCGCAATCGCGAGCAGGCTCACTCCTACAATTGGTCGGTGTTGCCTTTAGATGTGGGACAATACCCGCCACTTTCAGCCATACCCGAATCGACCACGCCCATGAACGCCCCCCGCACACCCAAACCTGCGCGCAAGAAGCCTGACTCCGCGACCCCGGCCAAAGCCGTTGCACCGCGCGAAAAGGCCAGCCTGCACCCGCGCAATCGCCATCAGGGTCGTTATGACTTCCCGGCGCTGATCAAGACCACGCCGGAACTGGCGAAGTTTGTGATCACCAACCCGTACGGCAAGGAAAGCATCGACTTCGCCAGCCCCGATGCGGTGCGCGTGTTCAATCGGGCGCTGCTCAAGTCGTTTTATGGTATCCAGCATTGGGACATCCCGGCGGATTACCTCTGCCCGCCTGTGCCGGGCCGTGCCGATTACGTGCACTTCCTCGCGGATTTGCTGGCGAGCATGAACGACGGCAAGGTCCCGCGCGGCGCCATCGTCAACGTGCTGGACATCGGCATGGGCGCCAACTGCGTGTATCCGCTGATCGGTAACAGCGAATACCGCTGGCACTTCCTCGGTTCGGAAATTGATCCGACGGCCGTGGCTGCCGCCCGAGCCATCGTTCAGTCCAACGACCTGAACAAGGTGATCCAGCTGCGCCAGCAGGAAAACCGCAAGCACATCCTGATCGGTCTGCTGGAACCTGGCGAGCGCTTTGACCTGACCATGTGCAACCCGCCGTTCCACGCTTCGATGGACGAAGCGACCAAGGGCAGCGAGCGCAAATGGCGCGCACTGGGCAAGGCTGATCCGAAACGTAAACTGCCGGTGCTGAACTTCGGCGGGCAGTCGGCGGAGTTGTGGTGTGAAGGCGGGGAAGCGCGTTTCGTAACGCAACTGATCGCCGAAAGCGCGAACTTCCAGCACAAAGTGTTGTGGTTCAGCACGCTGGTCTCGAAAGCCTCGAACCTGCCCGCCATTGAAACTGCGCTGAAGAAGGCTGGCGTACTGGAAAGCCAGGTCGTAGAGATGTCGCAGGGGCAGAAGCAGAGCCGCTTCGTGGCGTGGACGTTCCAGACCAAGTCCGAGCAGCAGATCTGGCGCCGCGAGCGCTGGACGCGCTGACACCTGCGTCGTTGCCCCCTGTAGGAGCTGCGGCACGCTGCGATCTTTTTTGATCTTGACCCTGAAGAGCCAGATCAAAAGATCGCAGCCTCGTTTCACTCCACAGCTCCTACAGGCGGCGTAACGCCTCGCCAAATCGCAGACACAAAAAAACCGTGCCCGGATCACTCCGGAGCACGGTTTTTTATTGCTGCGTCTTACTTGTTCACAGCGTCGGTCAGGCCTTTGGCCACAACCAGCTTGATCACTTTCTTCGCAGGGATTTCGATGGCAGCGCCAGTCGAAGGGTTACGGCCAGTGCGGGCAGGACGCTCGGTCACTTTCAGCTTGCCGATACCTGGCAAGGTGATTTCGCCGCCGTTTTCCAGCTGATCGGCAACGATTTGGCCCAGTTGGTCCAGAGCGTTACGCGCGGTGGTTTTCGGCGCGTCGATAGCTTCAGCGATGTCGGCGATCAGTTGGTCTTTAGTAAGAGCCATGTAGTGTTCCTTCCCTATCAAATTCATATGGATTGCAGAGTGCAGTGTCAGCCATCGAGCCCGATCTTCTGGATCTGGCACCCTCGGCGATAACCACGACGAGTCGGGTTATAGATGCCGAAATCAGGGTTTGGTTCGACCTGACAAATGCTGATTGCACGCTTAACGCAGTGACTTCGCGTAAGACCGGGCAAAACTAGCACAGAGACGGGGAAATATCCGCCTCTAGCTACCCATTTGGTCAGCTTTATTGCTCTAAATCGGTAAAAAACTGCATAAGCCCGGCAGCACGACCCGGTTTTGCCCTACAACCCCCCGTTTATACTGCCGTCGACACAGTTTCCCGGTTATGCAGGAGCTGCCGAAGGCTGCGATCTTTTGATTTGGCTTTTGAAAAAAACAAGATCAAAAGATCGCAGCCTTCGGCGGCTCCTACAGAGAGTCTCGACCGGAGATTCGGGTACACTTAGCGCTTTTTCGGGGGAGCCTGCCCTCCTCCCTTCCAACAGCCGAGAAGCCCATGCCGATCCGTCATTGCATCGTCCACCTGATCGACAAAAAACCCGACGGCACGCCCGCAGTTCTGCACGCCCGTGACACGGAACTGGCCGAGTCTGCAGCCATCGAGAACATGCTCGCCGACCTCAACGAGAGCTATAACGCCAAACAGGGCAAAGCCTGGGGTCTGTTCCATCCGGAATCCGGTGCGTTCCCGTTCAGTGGCTGGCTGAAGGAATACATGGAAGGCGGCAAGGACTTCACCGCGTTCAGCAAAGTCGCGGTCGAGCATTTGCAAAAGCTGATGGAAGAATCGAACCTGTCGGTCGGCGGCCACGTGCTGTTCGCCCACTATCAGCAAGGCATGACCGATTACCTGGCGATCGCCCTGCTGCACCACAGCGAAGGCGTGGCGGTGACCGATGAGCTGGACGTGACCCCGTCGCGCCACCTCGACCTCGGTCAGTTGCACTTGGCGGCGCGCATCAACGTCTCCGAGTGGCAGAACAACAAGCAGTCCAAGCAGTACATCTCGTTCATCAAGGGCAAGAACGGCAAGAAGGTTTCGGAATACTTCCGTGACTTCATCGGTTGCCAGGAAGGCGTCGACGGCCCGGGCGAGACGCGCACGCTGCTCAAGGCCTTCAGCGACTTCGTCGAGAGCGAGGACTTGCCGGAAGAATCCGCCCGCGAGAAGACCAAGACCCTGGTCGATTACGCCAGCAGCCAGGCCAAACTCGGCGAACCAATGGGCCTGGAAGAACTCTCCGAGCTGATCGACGAAGAGCGCCCGAAAGCCTTCTACGATCACATCCGCAACAAGGATTACGGCCTGTCGCCAGAGATTCCGGCGGACAAACGCACCTTGAATCAATTCCGCCGCTTCACTGGCCGTGCCGAGGGCCTGTCGATCAGTTTTGAAGCGCACCTGCTGGGCTCGAAGATCGAGTACGACGAAGAAGCCGGCACCTTGGTGATCAAGGGCCTGCCGACCTCGCTCACCGATCAGCTGAAGCGCCGTAACTGATGCTCGGCAATGTGCTGAAGAAGGTTGCGCTGGTTCTGCTGGTGGTCGTGGTTTATCAGAACTGGGGCAAGATCGAGCGGGTGTTCAACCCTTCGCAAATGGTTGCAGAGCAAACGCGCGCGCAAGCCAATGTCGTGCTCTACGCCACCGACTGGTGCGGCTACTGCAAGCAGACCAAACGCTTTCTCGACAGCAAGGGAATTCCCTTCAAGGAGTTCGATATCGAGAAGGATGCCGAGGCGCGCAAGGCGTATGAGGCATTGGGTGGACGCGGGATTCCGTTGATTGATGTCAACGGCACGTTGATTCGCGGATTCGACCCGGACGAAATCCTCGCCGCCCTGAAATAACCTGTAGGAGTGAGCCTGCTCGCGATAGCGGTGTGTCAGTCGATAAATCCGCCGATTGACACACCGCTATCGCGAGCAGGCTCACTCCTACAAAGTTTTGCTACAGACTTGAGAGATCAGCGTGCTTCGATGCGGAAACCAAAGCGCGGGAAGTGCACATGCACCACGCCGCCACGCTCGTCTTCGCGACGAATGATCAACTCTTCGCTACCGGCAAACAACAACTCACCCACCACCGGATCAACCCCGTAATCCGTCGCCGAGATTGCCACCTGCTGGCCAGCCTTGAAGCCGTTCGGGTCAACGAACTGCTCGTTCGGCAAATCTGCCGGCGTCGCATTGCGCGCCACTTCCAGTGCTTCCTCAGAGGTCATCGCGCTCGCCGCGCCATGGCCAAAGCCCAGCACTCGACCCAACCACGCCGAAACGGCCGGATACTCATCCACCAGCGGCGCCGTGACGTGAGTCGCCTTGAGGAACCACATTGGATGCGCCAGTGCGAAGTCGGCAATCGACGGCTCACCGAACAGGAAGTCACCCTGCTCGCGCTGCAATTGCTGCTCCAGCCGCGCCATGATCGTCGGCCACTGATGCTTGGCCTGTTCGGCGGATAAACGCGTGGCACTGCCACCCGAGAACAGACCTGCACGGTCGGCGATAAACGCCTTGATCGCTTCCGGTGGCAGCTTGGCGAAACGCACAGCCACCGATTCCGGCTGGAATACCAGACTTACGGCATGCTGGAACACCACCGAATCAACCCAGGTGGCGAAACTCGCGGTGGTCATTTCCTGACCTTCAGGAAAGAAGCTCGGCAGGGCTTTTTCCTGCTCCAATCGACGGGCGATCAGCGAAGTGTCGCAATAGATGTCTGCGCCGATTTGCAGCACCGGAGTCTTGCGATAACCGCCGGTCAGGGCGGTCAGATCAGGTTTCGGCATCACCGGCGAGATATGCACCGAGCGCCACGACAAGCCTTTGAAGCCCAGCAGCAGGCGGGCCTTCTCGGCAAATGGAGAGGTCGGGTAATGATGCAGAATCAACTCGGACATGCTCGGCTCCGCCGCTCAGATAGTGAGCTGGCAGCTTAGCGTGCATTTGCTTAGCAGCCTACAGATCTGGCTGATGGGAACCAATCAGTCAGATTGATAAGACGCGACCAGACATTCCTTGGCACTCTTGCGCAACTTTTTGATCAGCCGTTCCTGGCGCAACGCATCACTTTTGTCGCGGCACAGTTCAGTGTAAACCAATGCCATGGCCGGGCTGGAGAGGAAGAACCGTGCGCCTTTGCCACTTTGATGCTTGGCGAAACGACGCACCGGATCGTCGCTGATCCCGCAATACAACGAACCATTGGCAGCGCGAACGAGGTAGACGAACCAGGATTTGCTCACCGGCTCGGCAACATCGACAGATTTTTCGCTAAGGCTGGTCACTTCGGGATCAGAACGTGTAGGAAACAGGCGGCGATCTTATCAGCGACTGGCCTGAAATGCCCTCAGTCCCTTCAACGCCTGCGCTCGCACGGCATTGCGTACCAGCGGCGTCCAGCCGAGCAGCAAGCCTTTGAACCCCAGTGCCTGACGGGACCAGCGCCACAGATCGAAGTGGTCGTGATGCTCGCAGATCTTGCCGTCACGGAAGACGAAACGCGCCTGGATATCGTTGATGACGATGTTGCCGGTCTGGCTGAACAGGTAAGTCGCGACCCAATGCGCTCCGCCGCTGCGCTCGTCGGCGCGGACGTTGTCGAAGGTCAGCGAGAAATCCCTGGCCCGAGTGGTAAGCATGCGCCACATGTCGCCGGCATCGCGCCCGCGCAGTTCGCCAAAGGCCGGGTCGCTGAACACCACGTCGTCGGTATAGCACGCGGCCATGGCCTCGGCATCCAGACGCTGGAAGGCTTCGTAGAAGCGGGTGATCAACTCGGCGTGGACTTCACTCATGGGCAATCTCCAGATAGGTACAGATTGCCAGCACGATAATCTGCAATGGGCGGAAACACTATCGGCATTCGCCCACCGAATACGGCAACACACAAAACTCCTGTAGGAGCTGCGGCACGCTGCGATCTTTTGATGTTGATTTACCAAGGATAAAATTCAAAAGATCGCAGCGTGCCGCAGCTCCTACAGGGGTCAGATTCTTTCGCTCTGCACTTGCACGTACAGCGCACGCCCGGCTCCGAGGCCGGCGAGGATCGCACCTGTGCCAATGATGCCGAAGATCCAGCCCACCGCGTTCCAGCCGCCGGTCCAGTCATGCACCACGCCGACCGCGAACGGCCCCATCGACGCCAGCGTGTAACCGAAGCCCTGAGACATGCTCGACAGGTTCGCCGCAACATGGGAATCGCGTGAGCGCAACACGATCAGGGTCAATGCCAGACTGAACGTACCGCCCTGCCCCAGACCCAGCAGAATCGCCCAGCCCCACAAACCTTCGATCGGCGCATAGAGACAGCCGAACAGGCCACCGAGGGTCAACGCCATGACCACGACAATCGCCAGACGCTGATCCTTGCCACGGGTCGCCAGCCACGGCGCCGCCAGCGAACTGGCGAGCTGGATAATCACCGAACCGGACAACACCAGACCTGCCTGAGTCGGCGTCAATCCACGACCGATGAGGATCGACGGCAACCAGCCGAACACGATGTACGCCAGCGACGATTGCAGGCCCATGTACAAGGTCACCTGCCAGGCCAGCGGATCACGCAGCAAACCGCGCACGCGATAGGCGACATTGTGTGCGCCGTGTTTCTGGCCGACCTGCGGCAGCCAGAACAACGCCGCCACCAGCGCCGGGATGACCCAGAAGCCCAGGCCAATTGTCCAGTCGCCGCCAAAATGCTCGCTTAGAGGCACGCTCGTGCCCGCCGCCATTGCCGCGCCCAGGCACAGGGCCATGGTGTAGACGCCGGTCATGGTGCCGGCGTGTTTGGCGAAGTCGCGTTTGACGATGCCCGGCAGCAATACGCCGACGATGCCGATACTCGCGCCGCCCAGTACGCTGCCGGCGAACAGACCGATTTCACCAAAGCTGCTGCGCAAAATGATGCCGCCGGCCAGTGTCAGCAGAATCCCCAACACCACACGTTCAGCACCGAAACGCCGCGCCAGAATCGGCGCCAGCGGTGCGAACAAACCGAGGCACAGCACCGGCAGCGTGGTCAGCAATCCTGCCTGAGCCGCCGACAGACCGAGGCTTTTCGACACGTCGCTGAGCAGCGGCGCCATGCTCGACAGGGCCGGACGCAGGTTCAACGCGACCAGAATCAAGCCGAGCAGCAACAGCCAGGGCCGGCGCACCAGCGGATGGCTTTGTTGCACTTGCTCGTCATCGGCCTCGGCATCGATCAGCAGCTCTTCAAGCTCCGTTGTGCGTTTGGGGGTTGTGGATATCTCACTGCGGGACATGGATTTCTCGGTTTCAAGGTTCATTGATCAACTGCCTCGACAAGGCTTTGGCCCGTTCCGGGTCGCGTTGTTCGACCGCATCGAGCAACGCGATGTGCAGGTCGAACACTTCCTGACGGCGCGGGACGATGTTCAGGGTCTGGCGCAATTGCGCGCCGACGATGCTGGAGAAATAGCGATACAGCTCGCTGAGGGTCGGGTTGTGCGCGGCGTCGACCAGCCGGCGGTGGAACACCAGATCACAGGCAATGTAGGTGTCGAGGTCGCCATGGTAGTGACTGCCGCTGGTGCCAAGGGCCTCGCGCAATGCAGCGAGGTCTTCATCGGTGCGGCGCAATGCCGCCAAACCGATGGCTTCGACTTCGAGGATGTGCCGGGTTTCACGCGCCTGATCCAGCGAGCAGCGCGACAGCGCCTTCAGCGTGTCGAGCGGATCGACCAGCGCGCGCAAATAACTGCCGTCGCCCTGACGAATCTCGATCAGCCCGGAAAACGCCAGCACACGCATGGCTTCACGCACGGTGTTGCGGCTGATGCCCAGTTCGGCGCACAGCTCGGGTTCGGTCGGCAGACGCTCGCCGACTTGCCAGGTACCGCTGTTGATGCGCTGACGAAGTTGATCCAAGGCCTGATCGACCAGGGATCGTTTGATGAGTGGAGAAATGTCTGACATAGGATTCGCCCTTTCATCCAATCATAGGATGAATTTTCTGACATGTTAGTCAGGAGAGCCGTAGTAGGCAACCGGTCATTGCCGCACAGGGAAAAACCGAAAAACCTACTTCATGGGTGCCCCAATTCCCTCGCACGCAGCGCGATTTCTCACATGGCAAACAGAAGGTCCCTACATACCTTCAACGGCACGGGATTTCAGACTTCGGAAACTGAATGGCGAGCGTATCCGCTTGCCTGTCATCCAAAGGGAATGAATAAAACTCATGGTAAAAGTCAATTTCGGCCAACAACACAGTCTGCCGCTGATCCTGGAAAAGGACCGACAACTGCTCGCTGTCCGCAGTCATGCCGGGCAATCGCTGAGCCGGGTTCTTTGCGGTGAAACCGCCTGCACCGCACTGCACGGCAGCGAACTGTTGCTGCAGGTCGAGGACGCTGATGTCCAGGTGTTCAAACTGGCAAAGGATGCGGACATTTCAGATACGAAGCGAATACTTCGCGAACTGCCCGACGTGCGCTTCGCCGGCAGCGTGTTGGTGGACCCTCACAGCCGGGAGCCGGTGCTGTATACCGAGAACATTTTCCTCAAGTTTATGGACTCGCTCTCCGCCACACAGTGCCTGGCCGTACTCATTGAACTGGGTCTGAGGATCAAACAGAAGGTGCCCTACGCTCTCAATGCTTTTTTCGTACATAACCCGGATCTCCAGGGGATCGATGTGTGCACTCGCGCCACTGAATGGCTGAAACGAGAAGACGTCGAATATTGCCACCCGGAAATGCTGCGTCCGGCGCAGCGCCGAGCGATTCATCCCAATCAGTGGCATCTGAAAAAAACCACCGTGACCTATCAGGCTGAAATCGACGCCAGCGCCAATGTCGAAGCTGCGCACGGACTGGCGCAAGGTGAAGGCATCGTGATCGCCGTCATTGATGATGCATTTGATATCGATCATCCCGAGTTCGCCGGGGAAGGCAAAATCGTCGCAGCGATGAACTTTGACCGACGCGATGCCAAGCAGGGACCGCGCCCGGGCAACACTCTCCAGCGCCATGGCACTGCCGCCGCAGGCATCGCTTGCGCCAATGGTTACGCAGGTGCCAGTGGCGTGGCCCCGCGCGCCAACCTTATGCCACTAAAACTCAATAAACCCTTGGGCTCGCGCGCAGAAGCCGACGCTTTTTTCTGGGCTGCCGATCAGGGCGCCGACATCATTTCCTGCAGTTGGGGCCCTGCCGAGGGACATTGGGCCGACCCCACCGATCCTCGGCACACCAGCGTGTTCCCGCTGTCTGCCAGCACTCGGTTAGCCATCAAATTCGCGGCGACTCAAGGGCGCAACGGCAAAGGCTGTGTAATCTTTTTCGGTGCCGGCAACGGCAATGAATCAGCGGATAACGACGGCTATTCGAGTCATCCCGAGGTGATTGCCGTGGCCGCTTGCAACGACCAGAATCGACGCAGTGCATATAGCGATTACGGCAAGGCCGTCTGGTGTTGCTTTCCCAGCGGGGATCAACCGCATCCCGATCCGAAATTCAAACCTGCGACCTCGATCGCGCAAACACGCGGTATCCGGACGACGGACCTGAGCACAAAGTTTGCGGCGGCTATCCTGCCCGCCTACACCGACACATTTAGCGGCACGTCCAGCGCCTGCCCAGGCGCAGCAGGCGTCGCCGCCCTGGTGCTGGGAGTCAATCCGAAGCTGAGCCGAGTCGCCGTACGGCAGATTCTCGCCGATTGCTGCGACAAGATCGGTCACCCTGACGATGGTGCACTCGGCGAATACGACGCCAATGGCCACAGCCACTACTACGGACACGGACGAATAAATGCGCTGCGCGCGGTGCAGTTGGCATTCGAGCGAGATGACAGCCCTGGCTGATCCGCGCACATAAAAAAGCCCCGCCAACGAATTAGCGGGGCTTACCCTGACGCGCGTTCAGGCGATCAATGCAAAATCTGACTCAAGAACAACTTCGTCCGCTCATTCTGCGGATTATCGAAGAAGTCATTCGGCGCCGCCTGTTCAACGATCTCACCCTTGTCCATGAAGATCACGCGGTTGGCCACGGTGCGGGCAAAGCCCATTTCGTGGGTTACGCAGAGCATGGTCATGCCGTCTTCAGCCAGACCGATCATGGTGTCCAGAACCTCTTTCACCATCTCCGGATCAAGCGCTGAAGTCGGTTCATCGAACAGCATGATTTTCGGTTTCATGCACAGCGCGCGGGCGATCGCCACACGCTGCTGCTGACCACCGGACAGTTGCCCCGGAAACTTGTGCGCCTGCTCCGGAATGCGTACGCGTTCCAGGTAATGCATGGCAATTTCCTCGGCCTTGCGCTTGGGCATCTTGCGTACCCACATCGGCGCCAGGGTGCAGTTCTGCAAAATGGTCAGGTGCGGGAACAGGTTGAAGTGCTGGAACACCATGCCGACTTCGCGGCGGATCGCTTCGATCTGCTTGAGGTCGTTGGTCAGTTCCACGCCGTCGACGACGATGCGGCCCTGCTGATGTTCTTCCAGACGATTGAGGCAACGGATCGTCGTCGATTTGCCCGAACCCGAGGGGCCGCACAGGACGATACGCTCGCCCTGTTTGACGTTGAGGTTGATGTCTTTGAGCACGTGGAACTGGCCGTACCACTTGTTGACACCCTGCATCTGAATAATGCCTTCAGGACCTGCAGGCTTTTTGATTGCTTCACTCATTTACACAACTCCTAACGCTTGTGGCCAGTGTCGAGCTTGCGTTCCAGATGCATGGAATAGCGCGACATACCAAAACAGAAAATCCAGAACACCAGGGCGGCGAACACGTAGCCTTCGGTGGCCATGCCCAGCCATTTCGGATCGGCAGCGGCTTGCTTGACGCTGTTGAGCAGGTCAAAGAGGCCGATGATGATCACCAGACTGGTGTCCTTGAACAGCGCAATGAAGGTGTTGACGATGCCGGGGATCACCAGCTTCAGGGCTTGCGGCAGAATCACCAGGCCCATCGAACGCCAGTAACCGAGGCCCATCGCCGCAGCCGCTTCGTACTGACCTTTGGGGATCGCTTGCAGACCGCCGCGCACCACCTCAGCCACATAGGCCGACTGGAACAGGATCACGCCGATCAGCGCCCGTAGCAGTTTGTCGAAGTTCATGCCCTCAGGCAGGAACAACGGCAGCATCACCGAAGACATGAACAGCACGGTGATCAACGGCACGCCGCGCCAGAACTCGATGAAGGTCACGCAGACCACACGAATCGCCGGCATGTTCGAGCGTCGCCCCAGCGCCAGCACAATCCCCAACGGCAAGGCACCGGCGATGCCGACGGTGGCGATCACCAGGGTCAGCATCAGGCCGCCCCACTGGCTGGTCGCCACGTTGGTCAGACCGAACCCGCCATGCAGCAAGGTGAAGGCAATGATCGGGTACAGCACCAGAAAGCTCAGCCCGTAGATCGCTTTGTGCGGCACACGCGCGATGAACAATGGCGCCGCGCCGATCACCGCCAGCCACACGGTCAGGTCGACGCGCCAGCGCAGTTCCGGCGGGTAGTAGCCGTACATGAACTGGCCGAAACGCTGCTGAATGAACACCCAGCAGGCGCCGTCCTTGGTGCAGTCGGCGCGAGTGGTACCGACCCAGTTGGCATCAATGATTGCCCAACTGAGGATCGGTGGCACGACGAGGTAGATCAGGTAGAACGCAAACAGGGTCAGCAGGGTGTTGAGCCAGCTGGAGAACATGTTCGCGCGCATCCACGCCACCACGCCGATGCTGCTGTTGGGTGGAGGCATGTCGGGTCTGAAAGTATGAGTACTCATGCGCTTTTCCTTACCGCTCGATCAGCGCAATGCGCTTGTTGTACCAGTTCATCAGCAGAGAAATGCTGATACTGATCGCCAGGTACACGCTCATGGTGATGGCAATCACCTCGATCGCCTGACCGGTCTGGTTAAGCACCGTGCCGGCGAACAGCGAGACCATTTCCGGGTAACCGATACCGGCGGCCAGCGAAGAGTTTTTCGCCAGGTTGAGGTATTGGCTGGTCAGCGGCGGAATGATCACGCGCAAGGCTTGTGGAATGATCACCTTGCGCAGGGTCGGGCCGTTGCGCAGGCCGAGCGAACGCGCCGCTTCGGTCTGACCATGGCTGACCGACTTGATCCCGGAACGCACGATCTCGGCAATGAACGCCGCGGTGTATACGGTCAGGGCCAGAGTCAAGGCGAGCAATTCCGGGATCAGCACCCAGCCGCCGACAAAGTTGAAGCCTTTGAGCTCAGGCATTTCCCAGTGCAACGGGGCACCGAAGATCAGTGCGCACAGGGTCGGGATCACTAGCAGAATCGCCAGACCAACCCAGAACTTGTGGAACGGCACGCCGGTTTCTTCAAAGCGCTTGTTCGCCCAGCGTGTCATCAGCACGATGCCGACAATGGCCACCACGATACTGATCACGAACGCCCAGAAACCGTCGGCGGCCAGCGCGGCCGGCATGTTCAGGCCACGGCTGCTGACGAAGAAGGTGTCACCGAAGTTATGGCTGTTGCGCGGCCCAGGCATGGTCAGGAACACCGCGAAGTACCAGAACAGAATCTGCAACAGTGGCGGAATGTTGCGGAAAACTTCCACGTACACCGTCGCCAGCTTGCTGATGATCCAGTTCTGCGACAGGCGCGCCACACCGATGATGAAACCGAGGATCGTCGCCAGGATCACGCCGATGACGGTCACCAGCAGGGTATTGAGCAGACCGATGACAAAGACGCGGGCATAGCTGTCCGCTTCGGTGTAGTCGATCAGGTGTTGAGCGATGCCGAAGCCGGCACTGCGCTCAAGAAAGCTGAAGCCGGAAGTGATGCCCCGGTGCTGCAGGTTGGTTTGGGTGTTGTCGAACAGGTACCAGCCCATCGAGACCACCGCGACAACGGTGATGATCTGGAATAGCCACGCACGCACTCGTGGATCGCTGAGGCTGAGCCTCTGCTTTGGTGCGCCGATTGAATTTTGCATGAAGTGCCCCGCAAGAAATGGAACAGAACATCACCCGGCGGTTGGCCCGCCGGGTGATAGAACCATTAGCGCACTGGTGGTGCGTACTGAATGCCGCCGTTGTTCCACAGGGCGTTCAGGCCACGGTCGATTTCCAGCGGAGTGCTCTTGCCGAGGTTTTTCTCGAAGATTTCGCCGTAGTTGCCGACTTGCTTGACGATCTGCACAACCCAGTCCTTCGGCAGTTTCAGGTCTTTGCCGTATTCGCCGTCGGCACCGAGCATACGAGCGACGTCCGGGTTCTTGGTCGACTTGGCTTCAGCCTCGACGTTCTTCGAGGTGATGCCGGCTTCTTCGGTGTTGAGCAGCGCGTAGCCAACCCAACGCACGATGGCCAGCCACTCGTCGTCGCCGTTACGCACGACCGGACCCAGTGGTTCTTTGGAAATGGTTTCCGGCAGAACCACGTAGTCTTTCGGCGATGCCAGCTTGGAGCGCTGGGCAAACAGCTGAGACTTGTCGGAGGTCAGTACGTCGCAACGACCGGATTCCAGCGACTTGGCGCTTTCATCGGAGGTGTCGAAAGTGATCGGGGTGTATTTCAGACCGTTGCCGCGGAAGTAGTCGGAAACGTTCAGTTCGGTAGTGGTACCGGCCTGGATGCAGATGGTTGCACCGTCCAGCTCTTTGGCACTTTTCACGCCCAGCTTGTTGTTCACCAGAAAGCCGATGCCGTCGTAGTAGGTAATGAAGCCCGGGAATTTCAGGCCCATGCCCGCATCGCGGGAACTGGTCATGGTGGTGTTGCGCGACAGGATGTCGATCTCGCCCGATTGCAGCGCGGTGAAGCGCTCCTTGGCGTTCAACTGACTGAACTTGACCTTGGTCGCGTCGCCGAATACGGCAGCGGCCACAGCGCGGCAGACGTCAGCGTCGATCCCGAGGATCTTGCCGGTAGCGTCCGGTACCGAGAAGCCCGGCAGACCGTCGCTCACGCCACACTGCACGAAACCTTTCTTCTGCACTGCATCCAGGGTTGCACCCGCCTGAGCGAACCCGCTGACACCGAGTACTGTTGCTGCAGTCACGATGGCCAGGGTGGATTTCAACATCTTCATTCAAACCTCCAGTTTTGCTCTTGTTGTGTCGGAGCTTGAGTCCAGTCGCACCCTTTTGAGGCGTTGTTGACCCGTGTTGGCTTTTTTTGGGGTCAACCGACGTAAGACCTTCGCTATGAGTCTAGTAGGAGAAAATCCACATCATGGACAACTCACTTCTCACCAATCGGCCGAACGGGCTGTAGCCCTTTCACGTTCGCTGCGCCCGTAGCGGCCATTGGCGAACATCCATCACCGGATTTTTTGCAATCCCGTCGCCAGTCGTACACTGATAGTGTTACCGCCGGGCGTAGGATCTTTCGTACAGTTCCCTCCATAGCAAAGCCCGTACCACACCGACTGCGGAAACGATTCGGCGACAGGTCAATAGCAAAACTTGTAACCTTGCGACATCTTCTTAACGGATCAACCAGACGCGCACTCGAATCACGCACTCAATGAGAGCGCCCGCACATATTTGGAGCAGACATGACCGAGCCCTTGATTCTTCAGCCTGTTAAGCCCGCAGACGCCTGCGTGATCTGGCTGCACGGCCTCGGCGCCGATCGCTATGACTTCCTGCCCGTAGCGGAAGCCTTGCAGGAAAGCCTGTTGAGCACGCGTTTCGTGCTACCGCAGGCGCCGACTCGTCCAGTGACGATAAATGGCGGATATGCCATGCCGAGCTGGTACGACATCAAGGCGATGAGCCCGGCGCGAGCGATTGATCGCGATGAGCTGGAAGCCTCTGCCGATCGCATCATCGAATTGATCGAAAACGAGCGCGCCAGCGGAATAGACGCCTCGCGGATTTTCCTCGCAGGGTTTTCCCAAGGTGGCGCCGTGGTGTTGCACAGCGCGTTTGTGAAATGGCAGGGGCCGTTGGGCGGTGTGCTGGCGTTGTCGACGTATGCGCCGACCTTTAATGATGAGATGCAGCTTTCAGCCAGTCAGCAGCGGATTCCCGCGATATGCCTGCACGGCCAGTTTGATGGCGTGGTGCAGAACTCGATGGGACGCAGCGCCTACGAGCATTTGGTGAAGCATGGTGTCACCGTGACATGGCAGGAATACCCAATGGAGCACGAAGTGTTACCCGAGGAAATTCGCGACATTGGCGTCTGGTTGAGCGAGCGTCTGCGCTGATCACGCCAGCATTGCCTGTCCTTTGATCATCCCACTACGCCGCGCCCGTTTCTTGCATTACACTGGCCGGCGTACATTCCTTAACCAATTGATGAGATGACCGTGCTCGAAGCACTCAAGAAAATGTTCGGTAAAAGCGAGGCTGAGCAGCTCGCGCCAGTTCCCAGTGTGCCGTCGCACGCCCCCGGTCATCGCCACGATGCGCCCCAGGCCGACCGCCCCGCTGCCGTAGCAGCACCGAAGCAAGACCCAAAACCCGTTCCGGCCGCGCCAATCGTCGCCGAGCCTGCACGCAGTGAAGAGCCGAAACCGGCCAGACCGCGTCGCGAACCGAAGCCCAAGGCTCCGGTCATTCCGTGGAAGCTCGAAGATTTCGTCGTCGAGCCACAGGAAGGTAAAACCCGCTTTCACGATTTCAAACTGGCTCCAGAACTGATGCACGCCATTCAGGATCTGGGCTTCCCGTATTGCACGCCGATCCAGGCGCAAGTGCTGGGTTTCACCCTCGCCGGCAAAGACGCCATTGGCCGCGCGCAAACCGGTACCGGTAAAACCGCCGCGTTTTTGATCTCGATCATCACCCAACTGTTGCAAACACCGCCGCCGAAAGAACGCTACATGGGCGAACCCCGTGCGCTGATCATCGCGCCGACCCGTGAGCTGGTGGTGCAGATCGCCAAGGACGCCGCCGACCTGACCAAGTACACCGGCCTCAACGTCATGACGTTTGTTGGCGGCATGGACTTCGACAAGCAGCTCAAGCACCTCGAAGCGCGCCACTGCGACATCCTCGTCGCGACCCCGGGCCGCCTGCTCGACTTCAACCAGCGTGGCGACGTGCACCTGGACATGGTCGAAGTGATGGTGCTGGACGAAGCCGACCGCATGCTCGACATGGGATTCATCCCGCAAGTGCGGCAGATCATTCGTCAGACCCCGCCGAAAAGCGAACGCCAGACGCTGCTGTTCTCCGCGACCTTCACCGAAGACGTGATGAACCTCGCCAAGCAGTGGACGACCGATCCGTCCATCGTCGAAATCGAAATCACCAACGTCGCCAACGAAAACGTCGAGCAACATATTTACGCCGTGGCCGGTGCCGACAAATACAAACTGCTCTACAACCTGGTCAACGACAATGGCTGGGAGCGGGTGATGGTCTTCGCCAACCGCAAGGACGAAGTCCGCCGCATCGAAGAGCGTCTGGTGCGCGACGGTGTGAACGCTGCGCAGTTGTCCGGCGACGTGCCACAACACAAACGCATTAAAACCCTGGAAGGCTTCCGCGAAGGCAAGATCCGCGTTTTGGTCGCCACCGATGTTGCCGGTCGCGGCATCCACATCGACGGCATCAGCCACGTGATCAACTTCACCCTGCCGGAAGTGCCGGACGACTACGTGCACCGCATCGGCCGTACCGGTCGTGCGGGCGCTGACGGCGTGTCGATCAGCTTCGCCGGTGAGGACGACTCCTACCAGTTGCCGTCCATCGAAGAGAAGCTCGGTCGCAAGATCAGCTGTGAAACGCCGCCGACGCACCTGTTGCGTGCGGTTGAGCGCAAACGTCCGCAGTAAGCGCCGTTTGAAAGCGAAGCGCAGCCGGCAACGGACTGCGCTTTTTTTTCGCCCGGGATTTGATCGGAGCTTGCGAGACACAACTAAAAGTCCATAATGGACAAATAAGTTTAAATAAAGACTCCGGAGCCTGACATGTCCAGTACGCCCTACGTGATCGACCAGCATCAGGCCCGCGAGTTATTGGCGCGCATCGATGTGCCGCAGATCCTGCGCAAGTTGTTTCGCGACCTTGCAGCGGGTAACGCCGTGCAACCGGCGCAGCAGCTGGTGGAATTCCCGCAGGGTGCTGGCGACTTCATCAATTATCTAGGCGTGCTGGCCGAGGATGGCGTTTACGGGGTCAAGACTTCGCCGTACATCGTTCGCGAGCAAGGTGCGCTGGTAACGGCGTGGACGCTGTTGATGTCGATGAAAACCGGTCAGCCGTTGTTGCTGTGTGATGCAGGTGAACTGACCACTGCGCGTACGGCGGCGACTACAGCGGTGGCGGTTGATGCGCTCGCGCCTTTGGACGCTGAACATTTGGCGATTATTGGGAGCGGCAAGGTTGCTCAGGCGCATCTGCACTATGTGAAATCGCTGCGTGACTGGCAGAGCATCAGCCTGTATTCGCCAAGTTTGTCCGCCGACATGCAAACTCAATCACTGTTGAAAGCCATTACGCCCAATCTGAAGATCGCTGACAGCCGTGAAGCGGCCATCGCCGAAGCTGATGTGATCATGCTCTGCACCTCCTCAGCCGGGCCGGTGATCGATCCGGCCGCGTTGAGCAAACCGACGCTGATCACCTCGATCAGCACCAACGCCCCGCGCGCCCATGAAGTCCCGCCGCAGAGTCTCAATGACATGCAGGTGTTCTGTGACTATCGTCTGACCACGCCGGGGTCGGCGGGTGAGATGTTGATTGCCAGTGAACAATATGGCTGGAGCAAGGATTCGATTGTCGGTGACCTCGCCGACCTGCTCAGCGAGAAAGTGCAGCGCCCGGGTTACGACCGTCACGTGTTTTTCCGCTCAATCGGCTTGGGCCTGGAAGACATCGCCCTCGCCAATGCGGTTTATCACTTAACCCACTAACACCAAAAATCCCTGTAGGAGTGAGCCTGCTCGCGATAGCGGTCTTACACTCAGCATTATTGTTGCCTGATACACCGCTATCGCGAGCAGGCTCACTCCTACAGGGGATAGCGAACTATTGGATATTGCGTACTCACTGGAGAACCTCATGAGCCAGGCAGATTTCATCATCATCGGCGGCGGGATTGCCGGCGCTTCCACTGGTTTCTGGCTGTCGCCCCACGCCAAAGTCATCGTGCTCGAGCGCGAATCCCATCCGGCCTATCACTCCACCGGCCGCTCCGCTGCGCTGTTCACCGCCGCCTACGGCACGCCGCAAGTGCGCGCACTGACCCAGGCCAGCCGAGCGTTTTTCGACAACCCGCCAAGTGGTTTCTGTGAACATCCATTGCTGACCCCGCGCGGCGAAATGACCGTGGACTTCACCGGTGACGCCGCCGAACTGAACAACCAATACCTCAGCGCCAAAGCCACGGTGCCGGAGATGCAACTGCTTAGCGCCGACGAAGCCTGCGCGCGGCTACCGATCCTGCGCCGGGAAAAAGTCCACGGCGCGATCTACGATCCGAGCGCCAGCGACATCGACACCGACGCCTTGCATCAGGGCTACCTGCGTGGCATTCGTCGCAATAACGGTGAAGTCCACACCGAGTGCGAAGTGCTCGGCCTGAGCCGTGAGGCCAACGGCCTCTGGCAGGTGCAAACCAACGGCCAGACTTTCAGTGCGCCGGTGATCATCAACGCCGCCGGCGCCTGGGCGGACAAAATCGGCGTGTCGGCCGGTGCCAAGCCGCTGGGCCTGCAGCCGAAACGCCGCGCCGCGTTCATCTTCGCCGGCCCCGAAGGCGTCGACATTCATCACTGGCCGATGCTGGTCAGCCTCGATGAGTCCTTCTATATGAAGCCCGACGCCGGCATGTTCCTCGGCTCGCCGGCCAACGCCGACCCAGTCGAACCTCACGACGTGCAACCGGAAGAACTGGACATCGCCATGGGCATTTACCAGATCGAAGAGGCCACCACGCTGACCATCCGCCGCCCGACCCGCACCTGGGCCGGTCTGCGCAGTTTTGTCGCCGACGGCGATTTGCTCAGCGGTTTTGATCAACAGGTGCCGGGGTTGTTCTGGGTCGCCGCGCAAGGTGGCTACGGCATTCAGACGTCGCCGGCGATGGGTCAGGCCAGCGCGGCGTTGGTGCGTGGCGAGCCACTGCCCGAGCACTTGCGCAACTTCGGCCTGAGCAGCGCCATGCTCTCCCCTGCCCGCCTCGCCTGATCGCCCCATCCGGATGACGCGCCCAACGGATTGCGGCACACTCGCAGCGCCTCCTGATCACGGAGGCGTTGACGCTGCCTGGAGTTCCACTGTCATGACCGCCCCTGAATTCGACCCGGCCCTGGATAACTTCCGTGCCATCGCCGATGCCATCGCCACGCTGTTCTTTCCGCACGCCGAAGTGGTGCTGCACGATCTGCGCACGCAGAAGGTCGATTACATCGCCAACAACCTGTCCAAGCGCGAGATCGGTGACGACTCATCGCTGGAAGACATGCTCAGCGAAGATGTCAGCGACAGGAACATCGGCCCGTACGAGAAGCTCAACTGGGACGGTCAGAAGATTCGTAGCCTGAGCAGCGTCCTGCGCGACAGCGAAGGCCTGCCACTGGCGGTGCTGTGCATCAACCTGAATATTTCGTTGTTCGAGAACGCCAAGGCTGCGCTGGACCTGTTCCTGTCGCCGAGCAAACTGATCCCGCAACCGGACTCACTGTTTCGCGATGACTGGCAGGAACGCATCAACACCTTCCTCCACGCCTGGCTGCGCGAGCGGCAACTGAGCCTGAATGTGCTGACCCGCGATCACAAACGTGAGCTGGTGCTGGCACTGCACGCCGAGGGCGCGTTCAAGGGCAAGAGCGCCTCGAACTACGTGGCCAATGTGCTGAACATGGGGCGGGCGACGGTGTACAAGCATTTGAAGGAAATGAAGGGCTAGAGATTTGCGGTGATTGAACCGACCCCATCGCTGGCAAGCCAGCTCCCACAGTTTTTTTGTTGCACACAACATCTGTGTACGACTCAATCACTGTGGGAGCTGGCTTGCCAGCGATGACGGACTATCAGTCGCCGTAAATGTCGGACTTGAAATACTTCTCGGAAATCTTCTGGTACTCGCCACTCGCGCGAATACCATCAATCGCGCCATTCAACTGGCTGACCAATTCAGTATTGCCTTTGCGCACCGCAATCCCCGCGCCCTCGCCCACGTACTTCGGATCCTTCAGCTCAGGCCCGACAAACGCATAACCCTTGCCGCGTGGCATCGACAAAAAGTCATTTAACGGAATGGTATCGGCAAAAATCGCATCGAGGCGCCCCGCCGCCAGGTCCATGTAGATCTCTTCGTTGTTACTGTAGCGCTTGACGTTGATGCCCTTCGGTTCGAACACCTCGGTGGCGTAACGATCAGTAGTCGTTGCGCGCTGCACGCCGACGTTCTTGCCCTTGAGGCTGGCGTATTGATCATCAACCGTGGCGCCTTCCTTCATCACCAGACGCGACGAAGTGAAGTAGTACTTGTGGGTAAAATCCACCGACTTCTTGCGGTCTTCGTTGATCGTCATCGACGACAGCGCCAGGTCGATCTTCTTCACTTTCAGCGAAGGAATCAGACCGTCGAACTCACCTTCGACCCACACGCACTTGACCTTCATCTGCGCGCACAGGGCGTTGCCGATGTCGTAGTCGAAACCGACGATTTCGCCCTTGTCGGTTTTCGACGCGAATGGCGGGTAAGCGGCTTCAATGCCGATGCGCAGGGTTTGTTCGGCGGCGAACGCGCTGGCCGAGGCCAACAGGCTCAGGGCCAGACCGGTGATGAGGGGGAGTTTCTTCATGTTCGTTCTCTCGCGGGTTGTTGTTGGTTTGGCAAGAAAGAGCTGAAACGGAGGGAGATACTTTTTTGTACTTATAAATCCATATTGGACTTATATGTATAGGCAGTCAATCAGGCAAAGACAGAGGTTTTTGGTGTTGCAGATGACGTCATCGCGAGCAGGCTCACTCCTACAGGGGGAACGCATTCCAATTGTAGGAGTGAGCCTGCTCGCGATGGCTGACTAGAGGGCGACTCAGGGTTTATTTCTTCCAGCGATCCGCAGCCGCATGATCGCTGTCCCGCCCCTCAACCCAACGCGGCCCGTCACTGGTGTTTTCCTTCTTCCAGAACGGCGCACGGGTTTTCAGGTAGTCCATGACAAAGGCGCAGGCATCGAACGCGGCCTGGCGATGGGCGCTGGCGGCGCCGACGAAAACGATCGGTTCGCCCGGCTCCAGTGCGCCGATGCGGTGCAGCACTTCCAGTTTCAACAGCGGCCAGCGCTGTTCGGCGTCGATGACGATCTTGCCGAGGGCTTTTTCGGTCATGCCTGGATAGTGCTCGAGGAACATTCCCGCCACATCCAGTCCATCGTTGAAGTCGCGCACATAGCCGACAAAACTCACTACCGCGCCGACGCCGACATTGGCCGCATGCATCGCGTTGACTTCAGCGCCCGGATCGAACGGCGTGGCCTGCACACGAATCGTCATGGCTCAGCCTCCGGTCACGGTAGGGAAGAACGCCACTTCGTCGCCATCGACCACCGGCTCGTCGAGCTGGCAGAGGTCTTCGTTGCGCGCGCACATCAGGTTCTGCTCGCTCAGTACTTCAGCGCCATCACGTTTCGCCAGCAATGCGCGCACGTCTTCAACGGTGGCGAAATCGCCTTCAACGTTCACCGAATCGACGCCCAGCGCTTCACGGTAACGGGCAAAAAACTTCACGGTCAGGTTCATGGCTGCTCCGCTTGAAAGTGCCCGCTCTTGCCGCCGACCTTTTCCAGCAGACGCACGCTTTCGATGGTCATGCCGCGATCCACGGCTTTGCACATGTCGTAGATGGTCAGGGCGGCGACGCTGGCGGCGGTCAGCGCTTCCATCTCGACGCCGGTCTGCCCGGACAGCTTGCAGCGGGCGACGATGCGCACCGCGTCTTCACCTTCGGCGCTGAGTTCGACTTTGACGCCAGTGAGCAGCAGCGGGTGGCACAAAGGAATCAGATCGCTGGTTTTCTTCGCCGCTTGAATGCCGGCAATGCGCGCCACGGCGAACACGTCACCCTTGGGATGGCCGCCGCTGACGATCATCTGCAGGGTTTCGGGGAGCATGCGCACCAGCGCTTGGGCCGTCGCTTCACGGAACGTCACGGCTTTTTCGGTGACGTCGACCATGTTGGCGCGACCTTGGGAATCGAGATGAGTCAGCACGGGATTACTCCTGATCAGGAGCGTGGATTGTAAACCTGCGGGTCAAATTTCTGCGAGTGAGATTACCGTCACCTCGCAAATCCCCTGTAGGAGTGAGCCTGCTCGCGATAGCGGTGTGTCAGCCAACACTCATGTTGAATGTCACACCGCTATCGCGAGCAGGCTCACTCCTACAATGGTTTTGTGTTCAGGCATAAAAAACCGGGCGGCTGTTGGGCCGCCCGGTTTTGGGTGAAGGGTTACAAATGCGTTTCGGCGTATTCAGCCAGAATCGAGCGAGGCACCCCTTGCAGGGTGATGTGCACACCGTTGGGGAAATCCTTGAAGCGTTCGGTCAGGTAGGTCAGCCCGGAGCTGGTCGCGGACAGGTAAGGGGTGTCGATCTGTGCGAGGTTGCCCAGGCACACCACTTTGGAACCGGCGCCGGCACGGGTGATGATGGTTTTCATCTGGTGCGGCGTGAGGTTCTGGCATTCGTCGATCAGGATCAGGCTCTGCTGGAAGCTGCGACCACGAATGTAGTTGAGCGATTTGAACTGCAACGGCACTTTGCTGAGGATGTAATCGACGCTGCCATGGGTGTTTTCGTCATCCATGTGCAAGGCTTCGAGGTTGTCGGTGATGGCGCCCAGCCAAGGCTCCATTTTTTCCGCTTCGGTGCCGGGCAGGAAGCCGATTTCCTGGTCCAGGCCCTGCACGCTGCGGGTCGCGATGATGCGGCGATAACGCTTGCTGACCATGGTCTGCTCAATCGCAGCAGCCAGTGCCAGAATGGTTTTACCGGAGCCTGCGGCACCTGACAGGTTGACCAGATGAATGTCCGGATCGAGCAGCGCGTACAGCGCCAGACTTTGATAAATGTCGCGCGGTTTAAGGCCCCACGCTTCCTGGTGCAGCAGCGGTTCCTGGTGCAGGTCGAGAATCAGCAAGCGGTCTTCTTCAATCTCCTTGATCCAGCCGACGAAGCCCTGCTCATCAATGATGAACTCATTGATGTGTACCGCCGGCAAATTGTCGATCAATTGCACCTGGTGCCAGGTGCGGCCGTGATCCTGACGAGTTTCAACCTTGCTCACGCGGTCCCAGAAGGAGCCGGTCATGTTGTGGTAACCGTTGGGCAGCAGGGACACGTCGTCGACCAGTTGGTCGGTGCTGTAGTCCTCGGAGGCGATACCGCAGGCGCGCGCCTTGAGGCGCATGTTGATGTCTTTGGTGACCAGCACCACCGGTTTTTTCGGCTCGCGGGTGTGCAGGTCGATCAGTTGGTTGATGATTTTGTTGTCGTTCAGGTGCTCGGGCAGAATCAGGTTCGATTCAGCCTGCTTGCTCATCAGAATTGACAGCAAGCCCTTCGGCCCGCCCTTGCCGCGCTGGATCGGTACACCCAGTTCGACGTCTTCCGGGGAAGCATCACCCAGGGTCTTGTCGATCAGCCGGATGGCCTGACGGCATTCGGCGGCCACGCTGTGATGCCCGCTCTTGAGCTTGTCCAGCTCTTCAAGCACGGTCATCGGGATCGCGACGTGATGTTCTTCGAAATTAAGCAGGGCGTTTGGATCGTGAATCAATACGTTGGTATCGAGTACATACAGGATTGGCTGGTTGGAGGAAGGGCTACGTCCGTGATCATCCATACTCGGTCACCTATGTCAGAGCCAGTAGACGCAATACCTGAGCGGTGCTGCGCCTCGAAGTGACTGCCGAAATCTCACCTGCGGAGATTCAAGTGACTGCAAACAAACGGGTCTTGGAAGACGCCACCTGTGTTGCAGGTTTCGGCGGTCTGTCTTCGTAATACTCCAAAACCGATGACATAAAAAAGTACTTTGACGGTTTTTTTAAGTTTATTTTGCAAAGTGACGAAAAGCCCTTGGCGGACTCCGTCGACACCGTTAGAGTCGGAAGTCCGCCTGCATCAAATCCTCAGAAAAAATCGCCCTACGCCCAATGTTTCCGGGCTTTTGCCGTTTCTCAGCGAAACGCGTCCTGACAGTCTTCCCAGCCGATGCCGCTCTGCGCGGTTTGCGTGATCAGCCACGGCAACGAGGTCTTCACCGCGTCTTGTTTCATGTTGAAATTGATCACCCCGTGACGCCACAGCAGCATCAGGGTCAGCACTCGCTGCGCACTCGCCGCGCCTTTGAGTTTGCCGGCACCGTCCTGGGCATCGATGTCCCACAGTGCCACTTGCAGCCCTTGGCTATTGAAGAAACCTTGTGCATCACTGCGGCGCTGGCCCTCCGGCGGACGGAACAGCGGCACGTAGTTTTCCGGCAGTTTGGTCTTCACCAGATCGGCGCTGCGGCGCACTGAATCCTGCCAGTCCTGCCAGTGACTGTGGGAGCGGAACTCCCAACCCTGCACACCGACGCATTGTTTCGAGAAGCTCGCTTGCAGGCTGGTGACCGAGCGATCGGCCAACCGCGCCTGAATATCCTTGCCCAACACGAAGAACGTGCCACTGAGGTTCGATTTGCGCAGGTACTCGGTGAGCCAGTCGGTGTTGTCCGGCTGCAGGTTGGCGGCGCTGTCGAAGGTCAGCAGAAACAGCCGGTCGTGCATCTCGTTGCCATTGCGCTCGTAGTCGCCGAAACGATCGAATTCGTTGCTGGTCTGCGGCGACAAGGCCGCCTTGCGCATCAATTCGTCCAGATACTGCAAATGGAAGATCCGGCTCGGCTCGGCCCACTTGGTGTAATAACTGTCGTCGCTGACCACGAACTTCGCGGCCTGCTCGCGCAGGGTCGGCAGGTCTTCGACGAGGAAGCAGAACGAGGCATCCTGGTCGCAGCTTTGCTGGGCGTAGTTGTAGTTGGTCAACAGCCGCTGCCAGAGGTGCTGGCGCAGGCTGTTGACCGCGTCGATATTGATCGTGCGCAGGCCCAGACGCTGAGCCAAAGCAGCTTCGTCAATCGATTCGGTGCCGAGCAGGCCACGGGCGAACATGAGGATTTCTGCCCGGGACGCGACGTCGAACAGGGTCGGACTGGTCAGTTGTTCCGGCCAGGTGCTGCGATCCAGCGTCGCCACATCGCCCGGCGCCGCAACGGCACCGAAGCTCAACAGCCATGCGGTGAATAAAAGAACAATGCGCAAAAGGGATGTCTCCATAACAAAACCCGCGCGGCACTATAGCTGATAAGCCACGACGCTGATCCCTGTAGGAGTGAGCCTGCTCGCGATAGCAATAGATCAGTCACCACCCTGTTGAATGTCAGACCGCTATCGCGAGCAGGCTCACTCCTACAGGGAATGCGCCAAGCCGTCGATCACCTATCACGCTCATAGCTGGAGTCAACACCGACAACCCCCTAGAATCGCCCCCACGATTAAAGGAGACGACTTCATGCTGATGGTGATTTCCCCCGCCAAGACCCTCGATTACGAAACACCGCCGGCGACCCAGCGCTTCACTCAGCCGCAATACCTAGACCACTCCCAGGAACTGATCCTGCAACTGCGCGATCTGACCCCGGCGCAGATCAGCGAGCTGATGCACGTATCGGACAAGATCGGCGGGCTCAACGCCGCGCGTTTCGGCAGCTGGACGCCCGCGTTCACCCCAGAGAATGCCAAGCAGGCACTGCTCGCCTTCAAGGGTGACGTCTACACCGGTCTCGACGCGCAATCCTTCAGCGAAGCCAATTTCGATTACGCGCAAAAACACCTGCGCATGCTCTCCGGCCTCTACGGCCTGCTGCGTCCGCTGGACTTGATGCAACCGTATCGCTTGGAAATGGGCACCAAACTGGCCAACGCCCGTGGCAAAGACCTTTATGCCTTCTGGGGCACGCGCATCAGCGAATGGCTGAACGAAGCGCTGGCCGATCAGGGCGACGACATTCTGCTCAACCTCGCCTCAAACGAATACTTCTCGGCGGTCAAACGCACAGCGTTGAACGCGCGGATCATCAACACCGAGTTCAAGGATCAGAAGAACGGCCAGTACAAGATCATCAGCTTCTACGCGAAGAAGGCTCGCGGCCTGATGAGCCGTTTCGTGATCCAGGAAAAAATCAACGATCCAGCGCTGCTCAAGCAATTCGATGTACAGGGTTATCGCTACAGCGCTGAACAGTCGAAACCCGACAATCTGGTGTTTTTGCGCGACCACGCACCTGAATAAAGCATGCCCAATGCACGACTCTTTCTATAAAGAGTCGTGCAGCTCGCACGATGTCAAAAATCCCCCGCCTGTTTTCGCCATTTTAATGGCGCCAGAAAAACCTCCCTGTCTTTTCTAAGATTAGTTTCACTCGACACTGATCATTTTTTTCAGTAGTGGCACCTAAATTTTTTCACGGTAGTGGCACAAAACCATCTAACGTGATTATTCGCCTGTTAATAAAGGTCGGAAACGAAAGTGCTATCAAATTGAGATTAGTGCCATCTCTGACAATATTTCAAGAAATTTCAGATTTCGCGATGAGCGGACAGGAACTTCGTCCGAATGCATAGCTCATACCACCGGTAACGATTCTCGCCGAGTTTGTACGAGATAACTTACGCAGAGCAGAAAGCCATGTAACCAAGTTGTCACAGCAACTTGCCCGAATGACTAACTAGTCTGATTACGGAACGATGGACAGGAGATACGCACCATTAATATCCCCTACAAAGGCCATGGCCGCGCCCCTATAAACGTGCTCGCCTGAGCACCCAACCGCTTGATTTAAAGGGCTTTCATCCTGACTTCGAGCGCGTAATACGATTGCACAAGAGTCTTCTACGAAGAAGATCGGCTGCATAACAGGGCAAGTCATAACAACAAGGCCTGGTTGCGCACATCTTGAGTGCACTTATTTAGACACTCGAAACTTAGTATGCCTGCACACGGCATTGTGGCGCCTGTAAGCCGCACTTTCGAGTGCACTAATGAACGCTGAACACCATTAACTCCGGCCTTCTAAGGCCTGATATATACAGAGGTAATTGCGATGCGCATCAGCATATTTGGTTTGGGTTACGTTGGCGCAGTATGTGCCGGTTGCCTGTCTGCACGGGGCCATGACGTGGTTGGCGTCGATGTTGCCAAAGACAAGATCGACATGATCAACGCTGGCAAATCCCCCATTGTTGAACCGGGCCTGGGCGAACTTCTGCAACAGGGTATCCAGACCGGTCGTCTGCGTGGCACGACAAACTTCGCCGAAGCGATTCGTGACACTGACTTGTCGATGATCTGCGTTGGCACGCCGAGCAAAAAGAACGGCGACCTCGAACTGAACTACATCGAAGCGGTGTGCCGCGAGATCGGTTTTGTTCTGCGTGAAAAAACCACCCGCCATACCATCGTCGTACGCAGCACCGTACTGCCGGGCACTGTTGCCAACGTGGTGATCCCGATTCTCGAAGACTGCTCGGGCAAGAAGGCCGGCGTCGACTTCGGCGTTGCGGTCAACCCGGAGTTCCTGCGTGAATCCACCGCCATCGCCGACTACGACCTGCCACCGATGACCGTCATCGGCGAGTTCGACAAGGCTTCGGGCGACGTTCTGCAATCGCTGTACGAAGAACTCGACGCACCGATCATCCGCAAGGACATCGCTGTCGCCGAGATGATCAAGTACACCTGCAACGTCTGGCACGCGACCAAAGTGACCTTCGCCAACGAGATCGGCAACATCGCCAAAGCGGTCGGCGTTGATGGCCGTGAAGTGATGGAAGTGGTCTGCCAGGACAAGACCCTCAACCTGTCCCAGTACTACATGCGCCCGGGCTTCGCCTTCGGCGGCTCGTGCCTGCCGAAAGACGTGCGTGCGCTGACCTACCGCGCCGGTTCCCTGGACGTCGAAGCGCCGCTGCTCAACTCGCTGATGCGCAGCAACGAATCGCAAGTGCAGAACGCCTTCGACATCGTTGAAAGCCACGACAAACGCAAAGTCGCCCTGCTCGGCCTGAGCTTCAAGGCCGGCACCGACGACCTGCGCGAAAGCCCGCTGGTAGAACTGGCCGAGATGCTGATCGGCAAGGGTTACGACCTGAGCATCTACGACAGCAACGTCGAGTACGCCCGTGTTCACGGCGCGAACAAGGACTACATCGAGTCGAAAATCCCGCACGTATCGTCCCTGCTCAACGCGGACTTCGATTCGGTGATCGACAACTCCGACGTGATCATCCTCGGCAACCGCGACGAGAAATTCCGCGCGCTGGCCCAACAAGCGCCGCACGGCAAACAGGTCATCGACCTGGTCGGCTTCATGGCCAAAGCCACCGACGCCGGTACTCGCACCGAAGGTATCTGCTGGTAAAGCAGCCCTGTAGGAGCTGTCGAGTGAAACGAGGCTGCGATCTTTTCGGGAACACCAAAATCCCAAGCGAAAGATCAAAAGATCGCAGCCTTCGGCAGCTCCTACATGTCCTTGCAAGTTTTTGTAAGCCTGCCTTAACCCCATCGGGCCCGGCCCGAGATAGAGACGGATGCAGATTATGCACAGGCTAAAGCACGGCCTACTTCAGGCCGCCGGTTGGCTGTTTTACCTAAGTTTGTTGATGGGCCTGGCCTTGATGCTGCCCACGTCCACATTCGACTCCGAGTCGAAGGACTTCATTTTCCTGATTGGCGCCGTGGGTATCTGGCGCTACTCGATGGGTGCAACGCACTTTGTGCGCGGCATGATTTTTCTCTACATCGTTTACCCGCACCTGCGCCGCAAAGTGCGCAAGCTGGGTAAGGCGGCGGACCCGTCGCATGTGTTCCTGATGGTCACCAGTTTCCGTATCGACGCGCTGACCACGGCGCAGGTCTACAGCTCGGTGATCCGTGAAGCCATCGACTGCGAACTGCCGACCACCGTGGTCTGCTCGATCGTCGAAATGTCCGATGAGCTGCTGGTCAAGGCACTGTGGGCGCGGATGAATCCGCCAGATCGCGTCAAGCTCGACTTCGTGCGCATTCCCGGCACCGGCAAACGTGATGGCCTGGCCTACGGTTTCCGCGCGATCTCCCGTCACCTGCCGGACGACCGTGCAGTCGTCGCGGTGATCGATGGCGACACCGTGCTCGGCGAAGGCACCGTGCGCAAGACCGTGCCGTGGTTCCAGCTGTTCGGCAACGTCGGCGGCCTGACCACCAACGAATTCTGCGAAGTGCGCGGCGGCTACATCATGAGCGAATGGCACAAGCTGCGTTTCGCCCAGCGCCACATCAACATGTGCTCGATGGCCCTGTCCAAGCGCGTACTGACCATGACCGGTCGTATGTCGGTGTTCCGCGCCACCGTGGTGACTAACCCGGAATTCATCGCCGACGTTGAAAGCGACTCGCTGCAACACTGGCGTCTGGGCCGCTTCAAGTTTTTGACCGGCGACGACAAGTCGAGCTGGTTCAGCCTGATGCGCCTCGGTTACGACACCTTTTACGTGCCTGACGCGGCGATCAACACCGTGGAACACCCGCCGGAAAAAAGCTTTATCAAAGCCAGCCGCAAACTGATGTTCCGCTGGTACGGCAACAACCTGCGCCAGAACTCGCGAGCGCTGGGCCTGGGTGTGAAACGCCTCGGTGCCTTCACCTCGGTGGTGCTGTTCGACCAACGCGTGTCGATGTGGACCTCCTTGCTCGGCCTGACCGTGGCGATCATCGCCAGCTTCAAATACGGCACCGCGTTCATCCTGGTTTACCTGCTGTGGATCGGCATCACCCGCCTGATCCTGACATTGCTGCTGTCGTGCTCCGGTCACCGCATCGGCCCGGCTTACCCAGCGATTCTGTATTACAACCAGATCGTCGGTGCGCTGGTGAAGATCTACGTGTTCTTCCGCCTCGACCAACAATCCTGGACTCGCCAACCCACATCCCTGACCCGTGATCTCGCCAGCTTTCAACGTTGGTTCAACACCTGGTCGTCTCGGACCATGACCTTCTCCGCCGGCAGCATTTTTGTCGCCGTGCTGCTGATGATGGTCTGACCCGCCCCTATTGAATTAACAAGGAAATCGCCCCTATGAATACCGCCGTCAACGCCAACGTAGTGCATGAATCCGAAGCCCAGCGCCAACACGCCCGCGTGAAAATCCCGGCCAAGCTGCGCTTCTTCGGTCCAGACCGGACGCCGGTCGAAGCGCGGGTCATCGACCTGTCTGCCGGTGGTCTGGCGTTCAACGCCGGGCAACTTCAGTTGACCATTGGCCAGGTGTACAAGGCGCGTCTGCAATTCGTCATCGACAACCTCGGCATCGCCATGGACGTTGAACTGCAAGTGCGTTCCTTCGACCGCCAGACCGGCCGTGCCGGCTGCCAGTTCCAGAACCTTGAGCCGCAGGACATTTCCACCCTGCGCCACTTGATCACTTCGCACCTGGCCGGCGACATCGTCAGCATCGGCGAAGTACTGGCAACCCTGCAGCGCGACAACTTCACCAAAGCGCGCAAGGTCAAGGACGGCGGCTCCGGCATGACCCCGTTCGGGCGCCTGAAAGCAGTGACCTTCAGCGCCGGTATCTTCGCGGTCGGTCTGGTCGCGGCGGGGTTCATTTTCAAATCGGTATACGGCATGTACTTCGTCAGCCACGCGCAGGCCGGTCTGGTCAGCGTACCGGGGATGAACATCACCATGCCGCGCGACGGCACCGTGCAGAGCCTGGTCAAGTCCGATGGCGTCGCGGCCAAAGGCGCGCCACTGGCGACCTTCAGCACCAGCATGCTCGATGTGCTCAAGGGCCATCTGGAAGAAGATCAACTGTCCCCGGCCAAGGTTGAAGAACTGTTCGGCAAGCAAATGACCGGCACCCTGACTTCGCCGTGCGATTGCACCGTGGCCCAACAACTGGTGGCGGACGGTCAGTACGCAAGCAAAGGTGATGTGATCTTCCAATTGGTGCCGCGCAACACCCAGGCCACCGTCGATGCGCGCTTCTCTTATCGCCAGTTCGGCGACGTGCGTCCGGGCACCCCGGTGAGTTTCCAGATCGCCGGCGAAGACAAGACCCGCACCGGCAAGATCGTCAGCAGCACCAGCCTGAAAAGCGCCGACCTGTCCTCCGACATCCGCGTGCAGATCCAGCCTGACGAGCCGCTCGACAGCAGCCTCGCCGGCCGCCCGGTGGAAGTGAACAGCGACCGTGGCCCGAACCTGAACTGGCTGATCGACAAAGCCATGGCTGCCGGTCTTTAAGTCGAGGACATGCCTGTGACTACTCCTATCTTCAACACACCGCCAACCCTGTGGGAGCGAGCCTGCTCGCGATGGGAGCGCCGCGGTTTGTCTGATGTACCGAGTTGCCTGAATCGCGAGCAGGCTCACTCCTACATGGGGACCGTGTGTGCCTTGGCATTGGCGGTGAGTCTGGCCGGTTGCGCCGGCCTGCCCGATCAGCGTCTGGCCAACGAAGCGCTGAAGCGTGGCGACACCGCCACCGCCGCGCAGAACTATCAGCAACTGGCCGATCTGGGTTACAGCGAAGCGCAAGTCGGCCTCGCGGATATCCAGGTCGACAGCCGCGACCCTGCACAAATGAAACAGGCCGAAGCGACTTATCGCGCTGCCGCCAGTGTTTCGCCGCGTGCGCAGGCACGTCTTGGCCGTCTGCTGGTGGCCAAACCGGGTTCCACCGAAGCCGAGCATCAGGAAGCCGAAAGCCTGCTGAAAAAAGCCGCCGCCAATGGCGAAGGCAACACGTTGATCCCGCTGGCGATGCTCTACCTGCAATACCCGCACAGCTTCCCCAACATCAACGCGCAGCAGCAGATCGATCAGTGGCGCAAATCCGGTTACCCGGAAGCAGGTCTGGCGCAGGTGCTGCTGTATCGCACTCAGGGCACTTACGACCAGCACCTGGATGACGTGGAAAAGATCTGCAAAGCCGCGCTCAACACCACCGACATTTGCTACGTCGAACTGGCGACCGTGTACCAGAAACGCGCGCAGCCAGAGCAACAGGCCGAGCTGATCAAACAAATGCAGGCCGGTTACGCCCGTGGCACCGTCACTGCGCAACGCGTTGATTCCGTGGCCCGTGTACTGGCCGATTCGACCCTGGGCAAGCCTGACGAAAAAACCGCGCAGTCGCTGCTCGAACCGATTGCTCCGGGCTACCCGGCGTCGTGGGTGACTCTCGCGCAGTTGCTCTACGACTACCCGGAACTGGGTGACGTCGACCAGATGATGAAGTACCTCGACAACGGCCGCGCCGCCGACCAGCCGCGCGCCGAACTGTTGCTGGGCAAGCTCTACTACGAAGGGAAAATGGTCCCGGCCGACGCCAAAGTCGCTGAAGAACATTTCCAGAAAGCCGTCGGCCGTGAAGTCGCCGCCGACTACTACCTCGGCCAGATCTATCGCCGTGGTTACCTCGGCAAGGTCTATCCGCAGAAGGCTCTCGACCACTTGCTGACCGCTGCGCGCAACGGCCAGAACAGCGCCGATTTCGCCATCGCCCAACTGTTCTCCCAAGGCAAGGGCACCAAGCCCGACCCGCTCAACGCCTACGTGTTCAGCCAATTGGCCAAGGCGCAAAACACCCCGCAAGCCGATGAGCTGGCGACTACCCTCGCCGCGCAATTGCCGCCCGAGCGTCTCGCCGAAGCGCAACGTCTGCTGCAACAAGAGCAAGCCAGCCGTGGCGCTCTGAACCCGAACACGCTGCAACTGCACGCCCTGCAAGAAGAAGACGGCGAGGAAAAATTATGAAGTTGAATCCATTCGTGAAGGCCGGTATTGGCCTCACTTTCGCGCTGATCTGGTCTTGCCCGACACTGGCCGCGATGACTGAAACCAAGAACTTCGGCCTCGAAGTGAAAGTCACTGGCCAGTCCGAAGACGACCGCGATCTTGGCACCGCCAGCGGCGGCGACGTCAACGGCGTCGGCCTCGACCTGCGTCCGTGGATCTACGGCGAAAGCGGCGCGTGGAGCGCCTACGCCATGGGCCAGGCGGTGACCTCGACCGACATCATCGAAACCGACACCCTGCAACAATCCGACGGTGAACAAGCCACCGACAACGGTGATCGCAAAACCAAGAAAAACTACCTGGCGATGCGCGAGTTCTGGGTCGGCTACAGCGGCCTTACCCCGTACCCAGGCGAGATGCTCAAGTTCGGTCGCCAGCGCCTGCGCAATGACGACGGCCAATGGCGCGACACCAACATCGAGGCGTTGAACTGGACCTTCGACACCACCCTGTTGCGCGCCAACGCCGGTGTCGCCGAACGCTTCAGCGAATACCGCACCGACCTCAAAGAGCTGGCGCCGAAAGACAAGGATCGCCTGCACGCCTACGCCGATGCCGCTTACCAGTGGACACCGGGGCAATGGGTCGGCATTCGTGGTCACCACACCCACGATGACGGCAAACTCGATTACGCCGAACCCGGTGTTCCGCGCGACTCGCTGGACAAGACCGAGAACGGTGACATCAGCTGGATCGGCCTGACTGCCGACAGCGACGCCTACAACTGGCGCAACACCAACACCGTCAACTACTGGGGCAGCATCACCGGCATGAGCGGCGACCGCGACACGGTCAACGCGCTGAACGCCGATGGTTCGCGCCCGGCGCAAGCCAAGCGCAGCGATGACGTCAACGGCTGGGCTACTGACATCGGTGTGCGTCTGCGCCTCGATCCGCAATGGCAAGTCGGCGGCGCCTATGCCCGCGCCAGCGCCGATTACGAGCAAAACGGTCTGGAGAGCAACCGCTCCAACTACACCGGTACGCGCTCGCGGGTGCACCGTTTCGGCGAAGCGTTCCGTGGCGAAATGAACAACATGCAGACCGCAACGCTGTTCGGTTCGTGGATGGTCAACGACGAGTACGACGCCAGCCTGATCTACCACAAGTTCTGGCGTGTCGACGGCAACAAGCCAGTCGGCAGCAACGGTATCAACGCGGTGGAAAACAACACCGACGACGCCACCGGCGCGATCCTTTCCAGCACCTCGCTGCCGCTTGAAGACGGCAACAAGGACCTCGGTCAGGAGATGGATCTGGTCGTCACCAAGTACTTCAAGCAAGGCCTGTTGCCGGCGGCGTTGAGCCAGTCGATCGACGAGCCTTCGGCCCTCGTGCGTTTCCGTGGCGGTGTGTTCAAACCGGGCGATGCCTACGGCAAGCAGGTTGATTCGTACATGCACCGCGCGTTCATCGACGTGATCTGGCGCTTCTGATGCAAACCGCCAAGGGAGTGCCCGACATGATCAGCACCAGGATAGGCTCACTCAGCCTGCTGGCCGGCGCGATGCTGCTGGCCAGCGCTGGCGCCTTCGCCAATGTGGAGCCGGCCAAGCCTGCGACCACGGCCAAGGAGCTGCAACAGGCCAAGACGTATACCGTCAGCAGCGCACCCACCGAGGCGCTGAATCTGGCCGCGCCGAAACTGCCGGACATTTCCGGCTACACCGCCGAAGCCGCTGCGGCGAAAATCAACCGCAGCAAACCGGGCAAGATCAGCGTGCGCCGGATGATGCAGGAAGACGCGTTGAAGGACTTCATCGGCGGCGACAACAAGATGGCCGAATGGGTGGTGCGTCAGCACGGCATCCCGCAGGCGATCTTCGTCGACGACGGTTACATGAACCTCAAGGACTTGGCCAAGAAACTGCCCAAGCAGTACTTCAGCGAGACCGCGCCGGGCGTGTACCTGTCGAAGCTGCCGATCGTCGTGGGCCGTAAAGGCATCCTCGAAGTCGACGGCCAGACCCAGGAACTGCGCCTGTCGCAAGAGGCCGGTGCGTTCATGGTCAACGACGGCCAACTGTTCGTGCGTGACACCAAAGTCACCGGCTGGCGCGAAAAGGAAAACGGCCCGGCAACCTTCCGTTCGCCGAAGGAATTCCGTCCGTTCCTGCTCGCCTGGGGTGGCACCGAGACCTACATCGTCAACAGCAAGATGGCCAGTTTCGGCTATGCCAACAGTAAGTCGTACGGGGTGAGTATTTCCCAGTACACGCCGAACATGGCCAAGGTGCTCAAGCGACCTGAACCGACCGGCTGGATCGTCGGCTCCGAGTTCTCCGACATGTGGTACGGCTTCTACTGCTATGAGACCCGCGACTTTGTGGTCAAGGGCAACACCTACAAAGACAACATCGTCTACGGCATCGACCCGCACGACCGTTCCCACGGCCTGATCATTGCCGAGAACACCGTGCACGGCACGAAGAAGAAGCACGGGATCATTATTTCCCGTGAGGTCAACGACAGCTTCATCTTCAACAACAAGAGCTTCGACAACCACCTCTCGGGCCTGGTGATCGACCGTAACAGCGTCAACAACATCATTGCCTACAACGAGATCTACAAGAACCACACCGACGGCATCACCCTCTACGAGTCCGCCGACAATTTGCTGTGGGGCAACAAGGTCATCAGCAACAAGCGCCACGGCATTCGCATTCGTAACAGCGTGAACATCCGCCTCTACGAAAACGTTGCCATGGCCAACGGTCTGACCGGCGTCTACGGCCACATCAAAGATCTGACCGACACCGACCGTGACATCAAGCTCGATCCGTTCGATGCGCAGGTGTCGCTGATCGTCGTTGGCGGTGAACTGGCGGCCAACGGCAGCGGACCGCTGTCGATCGACTCACCGTTGAGTGTCGAGCTGTATCGCGTGTCGATGCTGGCGCCGACCAAATCCAGCGGCATCAGCTTCAACGGCATCCTCGGCGAGCGCCAGGATGAAATTCTCGACCTGCTGGTGCGCCAGCAGAAAGCCGTGCTGATCGACCCTGTCGAACGCCAGACCGAAATGCAGGACTGAGGATAATTTTATGCACCCACACTTGATCAGATTACTCAGCCTGTCGGCCCTGACCGTGGGCATTCTCGCGGCCAGTAACGGCGCCCGTGCCGATGACGCAGCTGGCGCGACGCCGCCAAAGTTCAGCGCCGAACCGTGCTGCAACCTGTGCCCGGCGGCGCATGACGCGAAGAATTACACCACGCGTTATCAGCAGAACTTCACCACCCTGGTGCAGGCGCAAGGCGACTGGCTGTTCCGGACGCAGGAAGATTTGCGCACCGAGTTCAACACCACCCCGGCCGGCTACAAACGTCTGCAACAACTGCACGATGCGTTCAAAGCCAAAGGTGTCGAACTGGTGATCGTCTACCAGCCGACCCGTGGCCTGGTGAACCGCAACAAGCTCAACCCGCAGGAAAAAGCCGCGTTCGATTACGAGAAAGCGCTGGGCAACTACAAGACCATGCTCGGCCGTTTCGCCAAGATGGGTTACGTGGTGCCGGACCTGTCGCCGCTGACCAACGAATCGCTGCCGGACACCCTGCCCGCCCACGATTTCTACTTCCGTGGCGACCAGCACTGGACGCCATACGGTGCGCAGCGCACGGCGAAAATCGTCGCTGAAAAGGTCAAGCAGATCCCGGCCTTCGCCGACGTGCCCAAGCGTGAATTCGAGACCAAGCGCTCCGGACGCATGGGCAAGACCGGTACCCTGCACAACATGGCCGGGCAACTCTGTGGCACCAGTTACGCGATTCAGTACATGGACCAGTTCACCACCGAGCCTAAGGGCGAAGCGGGTGACGGCGATCTGTTCGGCGACTCTGGCAACCCGCAAATCACCCTCGTCGGTACTTCGCACAGCGGCAAGAACTACAACTTCGCCGGTTTCCTCGAAGAGGCCATCGGCGCTGACATTCTCAACGTCGCCTTCCCCGGCGGTGGCCTGGAAGGTTCGATGTTGCAGTACCTCGGCAGCGACGAATTCCAGAAGACCCCGCCGAAGATTCTCATCTGGGAATTCTCGCCGCTGTACCGCCTCGATCAGGAAACCATCTATCGCCAGATGATGTCTCTTCTCGACAACGGCTGCGAAGGCAAAGACGCGCAAATGTCCGCGAGCACCACGCTCAAGCCGGGCAGCAAACAAGAACTGCTGGTCAACAGCAAGAACCTGAACCTGCAGAACAGCAGCCATCAGGTCGACATCCGCTTCGCCGACCCTTCGGTGAAAACCCTGCAAGCCACCCTCTGGTACATGAACGGTCGCCACGAGGACATCAAGATCGAGAAACCGGAAACCTCCGACACCGACGGTCGTTTCGCCTTTGAGCTGCGCACGGACGAAGACTGGGCCACGCAGAACCTGCTGGCGGTCGAAGTCCAGGGCCCGGAAGCGGGTACCGCGCCACAGAAAGTCGAAGCGAAAATCTGCAAACGCAACGTATTCCCGGGCGCTGGGCAACAAACCGCTCAGGTCGGGCAATGAGGTCTGCTATGCGAAACTCGAAACTGAAAACTCTTTTAGCGCCAACGCTGCTCGGGCTGGCGATCTTCGCCGGCACCGCGCAGGCCGCCGCGCCACTGCGTCCACCTCAGGGCTATTTCGCGCCTGTGGATAAATTCAAGACCGGTGACAAAAGCGAAGGCTGCGATGCGATGCCGACGCCGTACACCGGGCCGCTGCAATTTCGCAGCAAATACGAAGGTTCGGACAAGGCTCGTGCAACGCTGAACGTGCAGTCGGAAAAGGCCTTTCGCGACACCACCAAAGACATCACCACGCTGGAACGCGGCACCGCCAAACGGGTGATGCAGTTCATGCGCGACGGTCGTCCGGAACAGCTCGATTGCACGCTGAACTGGCTGACCGCGTGGGCCAAGGCCGATGCGTTGATGTCGAAAGACTTCAACCACACTGGCAAGTCGATGCGCAAATGGGCGTTGGGCAGCATGGCCTCTTCGTACATTCGCCTGAAATTCTCCGACTCGCATCCGCTGGCCCAGCATCAGCAGGAAGCGCAGTTGATCGAGGCGTGGTTCAGCAAAATGGCCGATCAGGTGGTCAGCGACTGGGACAATCTGCCGCTGGAAAAAACCAACAATCACTCGTACTGGGCTGCATGGTCGGTGATGGCGACGTCGGTCGCGACCAACCGCCGCGACCTGTTTGACTGGGCGGTGAAGGAATACAAGGTTGGCGTCAATCAAGTCGATGCCGACGGCTTCCTGCCGAACGAACTCAAGCGCCAGCAACGCGCCCTCGCCTATCACAACTACGCCCTGCCGCCGCTGGCGATGATCGCCAGTTTCGCCCAGGTCAACGGGGTCGATTTGCGTCAGGAAAACAACGGTGCGCTGAAGCGACTCGGTGATCGGGTGTTGGCGGGGGTGAAAGACCCGGATGAATTCGAGAAGAAGAACGGCAAAGAGCAGGACATGACCGATCTGAAAGAGGACATGAAATTCGCCTGGCTCGAACCGTTCTGCACGCTCTACACCTGTGCGCCGGATGTCATCGAGAAGAAGCACGGCATGCAGCCGTTCAAGACTTTCCGCCTCGGTGGGGATCTGACCAAGGTCTATGACCCATCCCATGAAAAGGGCAACAAAGGCTCATAAAGCAAAAGCCCCTCACCCTAACCCTCTCCCAAAGGGAGAGGGGACTGACCGAGGTGGCTGTGCGAGTTACGCCGAAATGAAATACCGAGTCGATCTCAGGTGTTGAAAAACAATCGAGATCAGGCTGCAAGGAAATACCGAGTCGATCTCCAATTCTTGAAAACCATGGAGATCAGGCTCCCTCTCCCTCCGGGAGAGGGCGGGGGGTGAGGGAAAGATTTCAAGGCCCTGCACAACCCTGACAGAAACACCGTTTCACCCCTCCACTACCACGGGGGGTTTGGGGGGGCTTTGGCCCTTGACTGTTGGTTCAAACATGGAGAGATCGGGATGGTATTTTCATCCAACGTGTTCCTGTTTCTGTTCTTGCCGATCTTTCTCGGCTTGTACTACTTGAGCGGGCAACGCTATCGCAATTTGCTGCTGCTGATCGCCAGCTACGTGTTCTATGCCTGGTGGCGTGTGGACTTCCTCGCGCTGTTCGCCGCCGTCACGCTGTGGAACTACTGGATCGGCCTCAAAGTCGGTGCCGCCGGCGTACGAACCAAACCGGCGCAGCGCTGGCTGTTGCTCGGTGTCGCAGTCGACCTGTGCATCCTCGGCTACTTCAAGTACGCCAACTTCGGCGTCGACAGCATCAACGCGATGATGACGTCGGTCGGTCTCGAACCGTTCATCCTCACCCACGTGCTGTTGCCGATCGGTATCTCGTTCTACATCTTCGAGTCCATCAGCTACATCATCGACGTGTATCGCGGCGACACCCCGGCCACGCGCAACCTGATCGACTTCGCAGCGTTCGTGGCGATCTTCCCGCACTTGATTGCCGGCCCGGTTTTGCGTTTCCGCGACCTCGCCGACCAGTTCAACAACCGCACGCACACCCTCGATAAATTCTCCGAGGGCTGCACGCGGTTCATGCAGGGTTTCATCAAGAAAGTCTTCATCGCTGACACCCTCGCGGTGGTCGCTGACCATTGCTTCGCCCTGCAAAACCCGACTACGGGTGATGCCTGGCTCGGCGCGCTGGCCTACACCGCGCAGCTGTATTTCGACTTCTCCGGTTACAGCGACATGGCCATTGGTCTGGGCTTGATGATGGGTTTCCGTTTCATGGAAAACTTCAAACAGCCGTACATCAGTCAATCGATCACCGAGTTCTGGCGCCGCTGGCACATCAGCCTGTCGACCTGGCTGCGTGACTATCTGTACATCACCCTCGGCGGTAACCGTAAAGGCACGCTGATGACCTATCGCAACCTGTTCCTGACCATGCTTCTCGGTGGTCTGTGGCACGGCGCGAACATCACTTACATCGTCTGGGGCGCCTGGCACGGCATGTGGCTGGCGATTGAAAAAGCGCTGGGTCTGAACACCTCGCCGCGCAGCCTCAACCCGATCCGCTGGGCGCTGACCTTCCTGCTCGTGGTCATGGGCTGGGTGATCTTCCGTGCCGAAAACCTGCACGTTGCCGGGCGCATGTACGGCGCGATGTTCAGCTTCGGTGAATGGTCGTTGTCGGAACTCAATCAGGCCAGCCTCACCGGTCTGCAAGTGGCGACTCTGGTCGTGGCGTACGTGACGCTGGCCTTCTTCGGTCTGCGCGATCTGTACACCAATCAGCCACCAGCCAAAACCAAACCTGAAGTCAACGTCGAGGCCAACGGCCCTGCGACGGCGACCCCGGGGATGATCAAGGCAGCGCCAGGCGAAAACCCGGCAAGCATCCATGAGCCCGGCTACACCGTCGGCGTCGAAGCCCAGGTGCAACCGGCCTACTGGAGCGCTGACTGGTCGCGCTACGTGATGCGCGGCTTGATCCTGCTGCTGTTCATCGCCTCGATTCTCAAACTCTCGGCGCAAAGCTTCTCGCCGTTCCTTTACTTCCAGTTCTGAGGGATCTGACATGACCCGCTCATTACGCATCTTCTACATCGCCCTGTTCCTGGTGACCCTGTTGGTCCTCGGTGTGTGGTCGGTTCGCAGCTTCTTCGGCTTCAGCACCAATGCCGATGCGACGGTGCTCAACGGCCGCTGGACCAAAGCTGTGGAAACCCATTACGACGAAGAATTCCCGATCAAGCGTCTGGGCACCAACCTCTGGGCCGCGCTGGATTTCAAACTGTTCAACGAAGGTCGTCCGGGCGTGGTGCTCGGTCGCGATCAGTGGTTGTACAGCGATGAGGAATTCAACCCGATCGTCAACGAAGAGCTGAACCTGCAAGGCAACTACGCGCTGGTCGAAGGCGTGCGCCAGACCCTGAAAGACAAAGGCGTGAAACTGGTGATGGCGATCGTGCCGGCCAAGGTTCGTCTGTACCCGGAGCATCTGGGTGAAGTGAAACCGGCGAGCATTCACGAAAACCTTTATGAGGATTTCCACCAACGCGTCGCGGCGGACAAGATCCTCGCCCCGGACCTGCTCAAACCACTGCAACAGGCCAAGCAGAGCGGCCAGCAAGTGTTCCTGCGCACCGACACCCACTGGACGCCGGAAGGCGCCGAGATCGCCGCGAACACCCTGGCAAAAACCATCGCCGACAAGTTCCCGCTCAGTGGCGAGCCGCAGCGCTTCGTCACCACCCCGGCGGAGAAGGTTACGCACAAGGGCGATCTGCGCTTGTTCCTGCCGCTCGATCCGCTGTTTGAAAACCTGATGCCGGCGCAAGAGCCGCTGCAAAAGCGCAACACCGTCGCGGCCGGCGAGCAGCCTGCCGGTGACGACGCGCTGTTCGCCAGCAACGAAGTGCCGGTGGCACTGGTCGGCACCAGCTACAGCGCCAACCCCAACTGGAACTTCGTCGGTGCGCTGAAACAAGCGCTGCACAGCGACGTGGTGAGCTACGCCGAAGACGGCCACGGCCCGATCCTGCCGATGCTCAGCTACCTGAAAAGCGATGACTTCAAGAACAGCCCGCCACAGGTGCTGATCTGGGAGTTTCCTGAACGTTATCTGCCTGTGAACAACGAAATCGGCGACGCCGACCCGCAGTGGGTCGCAGAGCTTAAACAAGCCGGCGCACGCCAACAAAACGTAGCAATCAACACTAAATCCGAGACGCCCGATCGGGCGCAAAACTGAAAGAGAGGTACACCATGACTTTCACTACTACTCCTCGTCGTCTCGCAAAGCGCATTGCACTGGTTGCTGGTCTGAGCGTGCTGTCAGTCCAGGCTTTCGCCGGTGGCGACGCCGCGCTCTACGGCCCGACCGCACCGAAAGGCTCGTCCTTTGTGCGCGTCTATAACGCCAGCAACGCTGAAGTCAGCGCCACTGTCGGCAGCACCAACCTGAGCGACGTTGCGCCACTGGCCAGCAGCGACTTCAGCTTCATGCCGGGCGGTGATTACAGCGCCAAGGTCGGCAGCCAGACCCTGCCAGTGAAGCTCGCCGGTGACCACTACTACACCCTGGTCAACAACGCTTCCGGCGCGCCGCAATTGATCGAAGAACCGCCGTTCAAGAACAAGCAGAAATCCCTGGTGCGCGTGCAGAACCTCAGCGACAAACCGCTGACCCTGAAGACCGCCGACGGCAAGACCGACGTGGTGCCGAACGTGGCTGCCAAGGGCCGTGGCGAGCGTGAAATCAACCCGGTGAAAGTCAGCCTGGCGCTGTACGAAGGTGACAAGAAAGTCGGCGACGTGAAGCCGGTCGCCCTGGAGCGTGGTGAAGCCGCAGTGCTGTACGTCACCGGCAGCGGCAGCAGCCTGTCGCCAGTCTGGGTGAAACGCCCGGTATCGACCCGCTAACAAATTTCCCGATGAGACGCTGACCCCTGTAGGAGCTGCGGCACGCTGCGATCTTTTGACTTTTTATGAAGATCAAGATCAACAGATCGCAGCCTTCGGCAGCTCCTACAAGGGAATGCGGCGGCCTCTCGGTACGAAACAAAAACAAGAGTGAAACGACACAGCGTTCGTGCCTCTAACCAATCGATTTTATGGAGTAAACAATATGATTCCGGTGATCTTGTCAGGTGGTAGCGGTTCACGTCTTTGGCCGCTTTCGCGTAAGCAGTTCCCTAAGCAATTCCTCGCCCTGACCGGCGAACACACACTGTTCCAACAGACCCTCGAACGCTTGGTGTTCGAAGGCATGGACACCCCGATCGTGGTCTGCAACAAGGATCACCGCTTCATCGTCAACGAGCAGTTGGCCAATCGCAATCTCGAATGCCAGCGCATCCTGATGGAACCGTTCGGCCGCAACACCGCGCCGGCCGTGGCGCTGACCGCGATGATGCTGGTCAATGAAGGTCGTGACGAACTGATGCTGGTGCTGCCGGCTGACCACGTCCTCGAAGACCAGAAAGCCCTGCAACGCGCTCTGGCCCTGGCCACCGTCGCCGCCGAAAACGGCGAAATGGTGCTGTTCGGCGTGCCGGCGACCAAACCGGAAACCGGTTACGGCTACATCAAGTCCACCGGCGATTCGCTGCTGCCCGAAGGCGTTAGCCGCGTCTCGCACTTCGTCGAAAAACCCGACGTCAAACGTGCCACCGAGTACGTCGAATCCGGCGGTTACTATTGGAACAGCGGCATGTTCCTGTTCCGCGCCAGCCGCTTCCTCGAAGAGCTGAAAAAGCATGATCCGGACATCTACGACACCTGCCTGCTGACCCTTGAGCGCAGCGAGCAGGACAATGACACCGTGACCTTCGACGAAGCCACCTTCGCTTGCTGCCCGGACAACTCCATCGACTATTCCGTGATGGAAAAAACCCAGCGCGCCTGCGTAGTGCCACTGACCGCTGGCTGGAGCGATGTCGGCTGCTGGTCGTCGCTGTGGGAAGTCAACGAGAAAGACGCCAACGGCAACGTCAGCAAAGGCGACGTGGTGATCCAGGACAGCAAGAACTGCATGATCCACGGCAACGGCAAACTGGTGTCGGTGATCGGTCTGGAAAATATTGTCGTGGTCGAAACCAAAGACGCGATGATGATTGCCCACAAGGACTCGGTCCAGGGCGTCAAGCAGATGGTCAACACGCTCAACGAGCAAGGCCGCAGCGAAACCCAGAACCACTGCGAGGTTTACCGTCCGTGGGGCTCGTACGACTCGGTGGACATGGGCGGGCGTTTCCAGGTCAAGCACATCTCAGTGAAACCGGGCGCGTGCCTGTCGCTGCAGATGCATCACCACCGCGCCGAACACTGGATCGTGGTCAGCGGCACCGCCGAAGTGACCTGCGATGAAAACGTGTTCCTGCTCTGCGAAAACCAGTCGACCTACATCCCGATTGCCTCGGTGCATCGCCTGCGCAACCCGGGCAAGATCCCGCTGGAAATCATCGAAGTTCAGTCGGGTTCGTACCTGGGCGAAGACGATATCGAACGCTTCGAAGATATCTACGGTCGCTCCACCCCGGTCGAGCGCGGCGTGTCGGTGAAAACCATCGCGCAATAACGTTCAGCAAGACAAGAAGCCCCCGTCCAGCCCGCTGCGTCCCCTATCCGCAGTGGGTTGGGCGGGGGCTTTTTCTTTCGAATCAGCCCATTTTCAAAGGCCTTGCTTTCTGCTTTGCGAACGTTTTCCAGTTGTCCAACTGCTGACTCGACAACGCCTTGAGCTTTCCGGTTTTAAAGAACGCTGTGTGCAATTCCTGCTTGGTCACATGACCTGAATCGATCATGAATTTCGCCATGTTTCCGCCCCAATGCTGAGGTCCGCCCCCGACATTCGTGGTGAAGTAGGCCGTTTGATACTCGGCCCCCGGGTACATCGCAGTGAACACTTCGTAGGCAAAAAAATCGGCGATGTATTCGTCATAGTTACTATTGGCAACGCTCGTATCCGTTAATGGCTGAAAGCCAACATGTGCATGTGAAAGGTAGTGCATGGCTTCATGGACGATCGTTGAGCGTATCTTGTCGGCGTTGAGCCGGCCATTTTCCGAATAATCCGGCGCAGTGACCCCCATATAGATAACGCCCTTGGGCGAAGTCCACGCAGGAGGATTCGCGGCAAGATTTTCTTTATTGAAGTACATACTGCCATTACCGGGAATCTCACGGATCTTTTCGGTGAGCTGTTCATGCGTCACATCGACAACATTGATCGCCCCCACCTGTAATCCAAACAATTGATTCGCTGTCTTCGCGAGACGGGAAAGATCTACATAGTCTTGAGTTCGCCAGCTTTTTGAAGCGACGTTGGCTGATTGTTTCCCGGGAGCCAGGATCACAGGCTGAAACACGTTCGGGGCTTGCGCTACCGATCCCGGCGGCGGTGGTCGTGGTGGCGCCATGGGGCCCGCGCCGGGAAGCGGTGGCCGCGGCGGAGCCATCGGGCCGGCACCGGGCGGCGCCGGGGGGGCAGGCCGTGGTGGCGGTGGACGGGGCGGTGGCAACGACGACACATCCGGTTTTTGTGGTTTCCTACCGTCACCATCAACAAGCGTTACGGGATTGTTAAGCACCATCCGATAAAGATTCAGACCGTCAATGGCCCCAGCCGGATCCGGATTTATCCAGCGCTGCAACCACGGGATGTAATACCGAAAGCCGTAGTAGTACAGCCCGCTGGCATCACGTTCCTTGCCCGAATAACGCACGGTACGGTAACTGACCTCGGACTCGCTGCTCCACGCCGTTTCGCCGAATGGATAGTAGGTTTCCTGACTGATTATCCGCGCGTCTTCGCCCAACTCGAGACTGGCCGAGCCGAGATGATCGGTGAAGGTGTAGCGATAGCGATCATTGCCACCGGGCGGAGGCAGCGTTTGCCAATGCAGGACACTGGCGCTGTTAAGCCCGGCCTGTACCGAAACAACCTGCAGTGTCTCGCCAGCGCTGTCGATACGTAACTCCAGTCCCGGCAGATAACGCACCTCGGTGAGCACCGTGCGCGCATTAGTCTGCAAAGACCTGATCTTGCGTACGCGTTGCCCCCCGGCGTCGTAAAGATAAGTTTCCTGATCGTCAGATTCGCCAATCCGCTCCACCGGGCTGACCGATTGCAACTGGTTGCGCATGTTCCATCGCACCCGTCTGCGTTGATCCAGCTCGAGCAAATTGCCGCGTGCATCGAAGGCAGCTGCAATGTGCTCCTCGGTCGGCGGCACGTCGTTGCACCAAGGCAGAGCGCGATTGCTGTAGCGGGCGGTCTTGATTTGGCGTCCGTGCGCCTGAACGCCGACATGCGTCAACTCGAGCAAATTGCCGCCGGCATCATAACGATAGGTTTGCCGGTAGTTGCTGAATGCCGCCGGATCGGCGCGACCGGCAAACTCCGGCCCCTGGTTCCGCGCCCCCGCCTCCCAGCCGCTCGCCTCGTTCAATTGATAGAGACTGTCGTAAGTAAATCGGCTGATCGGCTCGATGCGCTGGTTGGCAAAAAATCGGATGGGCTGGGCTTTGTCCTCAATGCTCAACACATTGCCCATCGGGTCGTAGGCGTAGACCAATTGCTGCAATAACTGGCCGCTGGTGCTGCTAGCACTGCGGCTGGTCAAACGACCGTTCTGCGGCTGATAGGCCAATGTGCTGCGTACACCGTTGCCCGCCAACTCATGCTCGACTTGCCCGTCGGCGTTGTAACGAATGTCACTGACCATCGGTCGGCTATCGGCCTGGTGCTTCAACTGCAAATGCGCGGCACGCAAACGCCCGTCGACTGTCAGTTCAACCCCCTGCCTATTACCTCGCGCGTCGACTTGTTCGAGCACTTGAGCAAGCGGGCCAAAGCGCCATCGGCTAGTGGCGCCCTCGCCCGGCTCAAGCAACCGTGCACGTTCTTCAATCAGTTCGGGCCAATCGGGGGTGACGGGATCCTGGGTGAAGTGGCGAGTGTTTTCGTTGCATTGGCCGCTGATCGCAAAGGTTTCAAACAACACGCTGCCCGCCGGATCGTCATGGCGGATTAACTGGCCGAGCTGATTTCTGTTCGGGTCACCGGCGCCGAGCTGGCCATAGCTGTAACGCTCGACGCACCGGCGCGGCGTCGCTACGGTTTCTTCGAAGATCGCCACCGGTCGCAGCAATACGTCATATTCCACGTCACGACGGGTTCCCCGGCTGTCCCAATCAAGCAGCAATTGCCCGCCGAGACCGTACAACGCGACCTGCGTACCAGCGTCGACGTTATCCGAGCGCAACACTTGGTTACTCAACGAGTAAACCGTGGCCAGAGTGGCCGGGGTCTGTGGGTCGGACATTTGCAGTGCCCACGAACGCGGGTCCCACTGCGCAACAGCGCGCCCGGGCATGTCATGCAAGGTGCGGTGGATGCGACTTTGAGTGGCGCCGACGCCATCGCCGCGCCAATAGTCGACCGTGCGAATCAAAAGCCCACGAGGGTCGCTCGCCGTAAGCGTCGGAGTGTTGTAATGGACCCCCATATGTCTCGTACCCTACATTCAATGACTGCGCCATTTCGTCCCAGCGAAGACATATAACCGCTCGGACGCCCGGATGCCTACTGTCAGAAATTACAGTTACGACCCACGGTCGCATTCGATTGCCGCGCCAATGAAGACGATATCGAACGCTTTTTCATACCCTTGCCAGTTAACGCGCGATCGCCACACGCTTGCTCATCGACTGGCGGATTTTAGTAAAGGCATGCGCAGATACACTGGCATTTGTTCTGGTGAACAAGCCTCTCTTGCCCGGTTGATAACGGGTGATACTGGCAGTTCCTTCAACGGTCTGATAATGGATATTCCATGCCTGCAGTTTTCGATCGAATTTCATGAATGCAAAAGCGTTTTTAAACTCCTGCATTTGTCCACTGTCGTTAACGGCAAAACCGTAATCGGGGTACTCCATCGCAGCACCGAGACCCAAACCACGTTCGCTACGAGGCAGGTTATTGAACTGGGCATCTTCCTTGCCACCTTCCACATGACGCACTCGAAGCACGTTTTTGTTCAACTGCTCGACCGTCAGCGAACAGCCACTGAAGGCCGGGGTGAAGACGTGATCCGGCTGGACCCCGGACGGATTGACGGGGATATCGACATAGCCCCCCTGAGGTGCCCAATAGCCGGCGACCGCGTTGGCTTTATCAGGCATCTCGCCGGCAGCGATGTCGACAATTCTCAATGCGTTGAAAGCACCACTGCTTGCGCCTGAGTAAGCCAGTTTATCCATCGTGAAGATGAATTCGGCGCCGCCCGCGGTATTACTGAGGCCGTTGACGACAGCTTTGGAATAACGCCCAGGCGTCGGGTCTAAATACTTGGTGTCGACCACAACCTTGCCGAACTCGGGTGCTTGCAATGCCTTGCCGATATTGGTCGGGTTGCCCATCGCAGGTACAAATCGATTGGGTTCGCCTTTATCCTTGAATGCGAGGGCGGGGATCTGGCGATCGGAAGCTGTGGCAATGACCGGTTCCCACAAGCCATTGGCCAACTGTTTACGGGTAACCGCTCCGTCGCTATCGATATAGGTAACGGGGTTGTTCAGTGCCATTGTGTAGAGGTTGCTCCCATCGATATAGCCTTTGGGATCCGGGTTCATCCAGCGCTGTAACCACGGGATGTAATACCGATAGCCGTAGTAATACAGACCCGTTGCATCGCGCTCTTTACCGGAGTAGCGAATCGTTCGATAACTGACTTCAGACTCCCGGTTCCATGCCGTCTCGCCGAATGGGTAGAACGTTTCCTGACTGATGATTCGCCCGTCTTCGGCCAGTTCAAGACTGGCCGATCCGAGGTGGTCGCAGAAGTGGTAACGGTACTGATCATCACTGTCCGAAGATGGTCGATCCTGCGGGTGCAACACGTTTACGCTGTTGAGTCCGGTCTGTGCCGAAATGACCTGCATTACCTCGCCAGCACTGTCGGTACGCAACTCCAGCCCCGGTAAATAGCGCACTTCGTTGATGACGGTGCGCGCGTTGGTCTGCAGCGAACGGATCTTGCGCACACGCTGACCACTGGCGTCATACACATACACTTCGCGATCGTCGAGCCCGCCGCGCCTTTCCACCGGGGTGACTGATTGCAACTGATTACGCAGGTTCCACTGCACGTTATGCCCTTGATCCAGCGCGAGCAGATTGCCACGAATGTCATAGGCCGCCGCGATCTGCGCTTCGCTGGGCGGCACACCGTTGAGATAGGGCAAACCGCGATTGCTGTAACGGGCAACTTGCAACTCACGTCCTTGGCCTTGTCCGCCGAGATGATTCAGCTTCGTCAGATTGCCGCCCGTATCGTAGTGATAAGTCTGCTGATAGTTGCTGACTGCCGCTGGGTCAGTACGACCGGGCGTACTCGCCCCCTGACTCGCTGCACCCGTCCCCCACCCGGTCGCCACGATCAACCGGTAAAGGCTGTCGTAGACAAACTCGCTGAGCGGATCGATACGCTGGTTGGCGAAATAGCGGATCGGCATTGCCTGATCCCTGATGCTGACAACGTTGCCCATGCGGTCATAGGCGTAGATCAGATCCTGCAATATCGCACCGCCAGTTTTGCGCGCGTGACGATTCATCAGGCGACCGTCCTGCGGCCGGTACTGCAAACTCGTTCGCACACCGTTGCCGGCCGTTTCCCGCTCGACCTGGCCGTCGGCGTTGTAGTGGATATCACTGACCAGAACCTGCTCGACGGGCTCGTCCTTGAGTTGCAACCGGATAGCGTGCAACCGGCCATCGACAGTCTGGGTGAACCTCTGCCGATTGCCACGGGCATCGATTTGTTCGAGTACTTGCCCGTGTGCTCCGATACACCAACTACTGACCGCACCGTCGCCAGGCTCCAGTAACTGCAAACGCTCGTCGATCGGTTCGGGCCAGTCCGCACGGGTCAGTTGCAACGTGAAGTGGCGAGTGCTTTCGAGGCGATGGCCGCTGAGTGCAAAACGGTTGAACTGCAGGCTGCCGGCCGGATCGTCGTGACGGATCAACTGACCGAACTGGTTTCGCGCTTGCTCGCCTTGACCCGGCGCGCCGTAGACAAAACGCTCGGCACATGACCGCGGCTGCCCAGGAGCAGTTTCGAACACCGCTAGCGGACGCCGCATCAGGTCATATTCAATTTCACGCACGCTGCTGCGGCTGTCCCAGGTCATCAGCACTTCAGCCGCGAGCCCCCGCAGTTCGATCTGCGTCCCGGCATCGACACTGTCAGTGCGCAACTCCTGACCGCTGAGGGCATACACCGTCGTCAGGTTGGCCGGTGTTTGCGGGTCGGTGGCTTGCTGCGCCCACAATCGCGGATCCCACTGCCGGATCGTGCGCCCGGCCTCGTCACAGACCATTCGGCTGGTACGCGATTGCGCCGCAAGACTGGCGTCGGCACGCCAGTAATCGAGGCTGCAAATGGTTAACCCGCGAGGGTCGACCACTACGAGTCGAGGAGTTTTGTAGTGCAGATCCATAGCGCTACTCCGCAGGACAAGTCGATTTCAACTGCTGCAGAGCATCTGAGCAGTTGGACAACGCTCAGGCTACTGACAGAAATGACAGTGCCGACCGGCGGCAAATCCCGCTCGCGTTCATGTCCATTTGCTTTGCCCTTCGGTAGGATGAAGTTCACGTGATTGCGGAGACTCGAACATGTTCATCGGCATCCTGCTGGTCATCACCTGGCTGATCCTGTTACTGCGCTACCCGGCCAAGGCCTTGCCGGTTTCGGTGGCCGCCGCGATAGGTCTCGGTCTGGTGGCGATGTGGGTCGTCTGGCTGGACAACCGCGAGATCAAGCAATTGGCGCGGCTTGAGTTGCGCATCAGTTATGCGCCCGAACAGTGCCCGGCTGATCGTCCCTTGCAGCTGAAAATGAACAATGGCAACAATGTACCGCTGACCGAATTGCGCTGGCGCATCGCCGCCTACGCGCCGGGCGATACGGTCAACCTTGCCGACAATCAGTACACTGCCCCACGTTATCGCGGCCCCGGTGAATTACAGGCCGGCGGCAATTGGCAGGATTGTCTGCCGCTGCCGCCGCTGCGCCCCGGCTATCGCCCGCAGACCCTGGAGTTTCGCGCCGAGCGTTTGCAGGGCAGTTTCTCCGACTGATCGCCCTTCTCCGATTTTTTTGCACAAGGAATGCGCCATGCCCGTTGCGTTGATTACCGGTTGTTCCAGCGGCATTGGCCGCGCCCTTGCCGATGCGTTCAAAGCGGCGGGTTATGAAGTCTGGGCCAGTGCGCGCAAGGCTGACGATGTAGCAGCTCTGAGCCGTGCCGGATTTACTGCGGTGCAGCTGGACGTCAATGACAGCGTGGCGCTGGAGCAACTCGGCGAGCGGATCAACCAGCAACATGGCGGCCTCGATGTGCTGATCAACAACGCCGGTTATGGCGCCATGGGGCCACTGCTCGATGGCGGTGTAACGGCAATGCAACGCCAGTTCGAGACCAATGTGTTTTCGATTGTCGGCGTCACGCGTGCACTGTTCCCGGTATTGCGCCGGGCCAAGGGGCTGGTGGTGAACATCGGCAGTGTGTCCGGGGTTTTGGTCACCCCGTTTGCCGGTGCGTATTGCGCGTCGAAAGCCGCCGTACATGCCTTGACCGATGCCTTGCGCATGGAGCTGGCGCCGTTCGGTATTCGTGTGATGGAGGTGCAGCCGGGGGCGATTCAGTCCAGCTTTGCCAAAAATGCAGGGCACGAGGCCGAGCAGTTGATCAATGAACAATCGCCGTGGTTTCCATTGCGCGAGGGCATTCGCGCCCGGGCCAAGGCCTCGCAGGATAAGCCGACACCGGCGAGTGAGTTTGCGGCTGAACTGCTCAAGGCTGTGCAGCAGAGCAAACCGCCACGGCTAATCCGGATTGGCAATGGCAGCCGGGCGTTGCCGCTGTTGGCGGCGTTGTTGCCGAAGGGGTTGCTGGAGTCGGTGTTGATGAAGCGGTTCGGGTTGGGTGGGCAACTTTGAGACCGGGTTGACGCCTTCGCGAGCAGGCTCGCTCCCACATTTGAAATGCGTTTTCCTGTGGGAGTGAGCCTGCTCGCGAAGAGGCCTGGCCTGGCAACGCATACCCTCAGCCCCAACCCTTCATGAAATCAATGAACGCTCGCACCTTCAACGGTAAATGCCGGGTATCCGGATACAGCGCATACACCCCTTGCTGAGCAAAACGGTAGTCCGCCAACAACCGTTGTAACCGTCCCGCATCGAGATCGTCCTGAATCAGCCATTGCGGCAAAATCGCCACACCCTGCCCGGTCAACGCAAACGCCCTGAGCGTCGCCGAGTTGTCCGCAACGATAGCCGTGGTACCCGGTTTGGGCTGGTAGAAATGCTCCACGCCGTGTGGATCGCTCACGGTCATTTCCGGCACCCGTCCGTGCCCCAGCGTTGGCATCGACTCCAGCGTCGCCAGTGTGGCAACCGGGGCAAAGCGCTCGATCAACGCAGGCGTGGCCACCGCAAACACCTCGAATGTCGACAGCTGCACCGCGCGCAGATTGGAGTCGTGCATGCGCCCCAGGCGAATCGCCATGTCGAAGCGTTCGGAGATCAGATCGGCGTGAGTCGAGGAGGTCGACAGGTGAATATTCAACTGTGGCTGCTGTTGACGAAACACCTCCAGCGCCGGCACCACCTGTGCCAGGGCAAACTCCACCGTGGTGGTGATGCGCAACGTGCCTTTGAGCTGTGAATGCTCCGAACGCGCTTCCTCGATCGCCAATCGTGCCTCGTCCAGGGTGCGTAAACAGCGTCGATAAAAACGTTCGCCAGCGTCAGTCAGTGCCAGTTGTCGCGTATTGCGGGTGAGCAAAGTCACGCCCAGCTCTTCTTCTAGCCGTTTGAGATTGAAGCTCACCACCGCTCGCGTCTGGCCCAGAGTTTCGGCCGCAGCGGTCAACGACCCGGCCTCGACCACGGCTTTAAAGGTGTCAAAACGATCCAGACTGACCATATTCAGCCCACCCCCATGTCAAAAATATTTTGACAAACTAGCAGCCAAACCAGCGTTTTCCTATGACTGAAAGCCCCCTACCCTGCACGTCTCATCACAGGGAAGCTGCCATGGCTTATCGCTCGAAAGTCGCGCTGGTGTATCTGTTGGGGTTCGCCCTCGACTTGTTGAACATGTTCGTCGCCAGCATTGCCTACCCTGACATCGCCGGACAAATGCAAGCGTCGGTGACACAACTGGCGTGGATCACCAATGCCTACATGCTCGGCCTGACGCTGATCATTCCGCTGAGCGTATGGCTGGCGGCGCGATTCGGTGAGCGTCGACTGATCCTCGCATCGCTGCTGTTGTTTGGCTTCGGCTCTGCTCTGGTGGCGCAAGCGGGCTCGATTGAAAGTTTGATCGGTTGGCGGTTGTTGCAAGGGCTGGGTGGCGGGTTGCTGCTGCCGGTCGGCCAAGCGTTGGCGTATCGACAGTTTGCGCCGTCGCAGCGCGCGCATTTCACCGGTGTGGTGTTGCTGGTGGCGCTGATGGTGCCGGCACTGTCGCCGGCAGCGGGCGGATTGATTGTTCAGGCGTTGTCCTGGCGGTGGATTTTCTACCTGAATTTGCCGGTGGCGCTGCTCGCTTTTGGCCTTGGTCTGTTCTGGTTGAAACCCGATCAGCCTTCGGCTGAACGCCCGACGCTGGATGCTCGCGGCCTGCTATTGGCCGCGACGGCGCTGAGTTTATTGTTGATCGCCGTAAGCCTGGTGAGTGAAACAGACACCCGCATCCCCGGCCTCTTCACCCTCGCGCTCAGCTTCTTGGCACTGTGTATTTATCTGCGTGACGGCTGGCGCAAACCCGACGCGATCCTCGAACTGCAACTGATCAAGAATCCGTCTTTGCGCCTGGCGATGCTGATCTACCTGTGCGTGCCCGGCGTCTTCACCGGCACCCACATGATCGCCGTGTTGTACCTGCACAACCTCGGCGTCGGCGCCGCACAAACCGGTGCGTTGATGCTGCCGTGGGCGGCGGGTTCGGGCGTAGCGATCCTGCTCGGAAAACGCAGCTTCAACCGAGTCGGGCCCAAGCCGTTGCTGAGTGCCGGCATGCTTTTGCAATGCCTCGGTATCGTCTTGCTGATGCGCATCGAACAACCCGCCAGCACGCCGCTGATCATCGCCTACGCCCTGATGGGCCTTGGCGGCAGCCTGTGCAGCGTCAGCGCGCAGACATTGGCGTTTGTCGGTATCACACCAGAAAAAATGGGCCACTCCAGTGCCTTGTGGAACATCAATCGTCAGCTCGGTTTCTGCCTCGGCGCGGCGTTGCTCAGCTCCTTGTTGGGGGCTTTGGGTGGTGAGGGTTTTCGCTACTGCTTCCTGGCCGCTGCGCTGCTCACGTTGCTGCCGATGGTCAGTGTTTTGCGGTTCGATTCGACGGCAGTGCTCGCGCTGCTGACTTCACAATTACCCAAGGAAAAATCTACATGACTGACTACAGCGAATATTTTGAGGAAGTGATTCAGGCACACGAAGCCATCGAGCGATGGTTTGCCGTGGAGGGAGACGACGCTGAGCTGGAGCGACTGCTAGCGCGATTTTCGCCTGAGTTCTCCATGGTTTCGCCGCTTGGCCGGGTGTTGGATTTCGAGGTGTTGAGCGGCTTGTTTCAGATGGCTGGAGGTAAGAAGCGCGGGTTCAAAATTGAGCTCAGCGAACTCTGCGGGATTGCATTACACGAGCGCGGTGCGACGGTGAGTTACCGCGAGCAGCAGACGGACGCGAGTGGATTGAATACGGATCGGCGTTCGACGGTGGTGTTTGAACAGACCGCCGCCGGGCGGGTGGTCTGGCGGCATTTGCAGGAGACGTTTTGCGCTGAGTGATGGTTCGGTATTGGTCTGAAATACCGGGTCGCTCTTATCGCGAGCAGGTTCACTCCTACAGGGATCTTCGGTGTGTAGGAGTGAGCCTGCTCGCGATGCAGACGACGCGATCTATCAGTTATCAACAGATTCCTGACTCACCACCACCGTACAGGTAATCCCCGCCGCCAACAGCACACCCTCCGGCACTTCATCGATGTGAATGCGCACCGGCACGCGCTGCGCTAACCGAACCCAGTTAAAGGTGGGATTCACATCGGCGATCAACTCACGGCTTTCCGGGTTGTCGCGGTCGTAGATGCCACGGGAAATACTTTCCACATGGCCCTTGAGCACTTCGCCGCTCATCAACTGCATGTCGGCTTTGTCGCCGACTTTCACGTGGGGCAGTTTGGTTTCTTCGAAGAAGCCGTAAACCCAGAACGAGTTCATGTCGACCACGGCCATTTTCGCTTCGCCGATGCGCGCATAGTCACCGCGATGCACGTTGAGGTTGGTCACATAACCGTCGACGGCGGCGCGCACTTCGGTGCGTTTGAGATTGAGTTCGGCGGCCTCAAGTTGCGCCTGCGCGTGTTGGTAATCGGCCAGGGCGGCGTCGGCGATGTTGCTGGCGTCGTCGCGGTTTTCCTTGGAGATCACCAGGTTGTCGAGGTCGGCGCGGCGATGGGCGTTGACCTTGCGCATCTCCCACGTCGACTTGCGCGAAGCGACCAGCGACTGCGCTTGTTTGACGGCGATGCGGTAGTGCTCGGGGTCGATCTGCATGAGCAAATCGCCCTTTTTCACCAGTTGGTTATCACGCACCGGCACGTCGATCACCTCGCCGGTAACGTCGGCGGCGACGTTGATGATGTCGGCGCGAACGCGACCATCCCGCGTCCACGGCGTGTTCATGTAGTGCTCCCACAACGTGCGGCCGATCCACAGCGCCAGGGCCAGCACCAGCAGGGTCGCGAGCAGGCTGAAAAACTTTTTCATCAGATCGTTCTCAACGGTAGACAGTCAGCGCCATGGCGCCGAACAGACAGGTAAACAGACTCAGACGCAGCAGCGCCGGGTGCCAGAAAAAACGGTACAAATCGAAGCCGGACAAGAACCGGTCCACCGCCCAGGCCAGTGCCGCAGCGATGAAAAACATCAGGGTCATGGTCGGCATGTACACGCCGTGGAAGGCGATTTCACGAGGCATGGGCAAGTCCTTCGGGCTTGGCGGGGGCGAACGCGGCGAGCGGTGATTGCGGGTCGAGCAGCGAGGTGCGGATAAAGTGCAGATAGCTCTTCACCCGGCGCAATGCGGAGGTATCGAAGTGTGGGGCGAACGGCTCATCGGTCGCCGCCACGCGGCTGATCGCATGGTCGACGGCGACCAGTGCGCGCTCGAGATTGCTGGAGTTCGGTTGCAGGAACAGTCGCACCAGCGCGCGGCCCATCACGCGGATCGCCTGGCGCCACGGCTGCGATTCGGCATAGGCCGGGTGCACTGGCAGGATCGCCTGCTCCTTGCGCAACTCGATGATCGCGTGGCCGACTTCGAGCACCACGAACATCCAGCGCAGCAGGTTCTTTTGCACCTTCGGCTCACCCGCCGCGAGACCGTAGGCCTGATGCAGCAAATCGCGGGTGCGGCTCTCGAAACTCGAGGCCAGGCCTTTGAGTTTGCCGCTGATCGCGTAGACCACTTGCCCGCGCAGATCCTGCTCCAGACGTTTCCACAGCCAGCGGCTGTTCGGCGGCAAAATAATTGCCCCGGCTGCCGCGCAAACGAGCATGCCCATGACCATGGCGATGTAGTCGTTGATAAAGGTGTAGGGGTTGTAAATGGTCAGGTTGTCCGGCACTGAACCGGTACTGAAGAAGATCAGCAAACCGAGGCCGACCCCGGCGTATTGCGGCCGCGAGGTGAGGAACGAGCCGAGCACGATCACTGGCGCGAGCATCACGCAAAGCAAAGGGAAACCGTCGATCCACGGGAAGATGAAAAACATCTCGACGAAGCCGATCAATGCGCCGAGGAAGGTGCCGCAGGCCATTTGAAATGCCATGCGTTTCGGGTTCGGCGTAGCGGCGGAGAGGCCCACGGTGGCGGCGGCGATCAGGGTCATGGTCGCGCCACTTGGCCACGCGGTGGCGACCCAGTAGCTGCCGAGCACCACCAGAATAAACGAGGCGCGAATGCCTGATGCCGCAGCGGCCCACCAGTTGGTTTGCGGGGTGAACGGTTCATCCCAGCGCTCGCGTTCGTGTCGGTGATCGGCGAGTGACGCGTGGGTCTGTGCATAACTGTGCAGGTCGTCGACGAAGCGATAGAGCAATTCGTACGCGGTGTGGAAATCCAGTTGTTCGGCTTCACTTGGATCGGTGTCCTGAAAGATCCCGCGAAGGGTTCGCACACGCGTCGGCAGGCCTTCTTTGTAGCTCGCCAGCGCTGTCGCCAAACGAGCGGCATCGGGGCTGGTCAGGGCGCGGCCGCTGAAGCCGTCGAGCACTTCGGCGAGATCCTGCAGGCCCGGTCTGATCGCCGCGACAACGTGCTCTTCGCCGTTGACGCGCAGGCGTTCAAGCAACTGATGCAGGGCGTTGAAGCGCGTGGTGATGCCCATGAATTCGCTGTTCAAACGGCTCAGGCGACCGTTGCGTCGGCGCATGTGCGGGTCTTCGAAAACGGTCACACTGCGCAAGCCTTCAAGGCCCACCGCTTCGGCGATGAAGCGCACGTTGCTCGCCTCGAAAGACTCGGCTTTACTGCGCCCGCGCAGGCCATCGGTGACGAACAGCGCAAACACGCCGAAGCGCTGATACAAGGCGTTGCGCATGGCGGCGCTGGCGGTTTGCGGGAGGATCGCGGCGCTGACCAGGGTCGAGCAGAGAATACCCAGCGAGATCTCCAGTACCCGCCACACCGCCGCCATGAATGCGCCGTCCGGGTGCGCCAGTGCGGGCAAGCCGACCATCGCTGCCGTATAACCGGCGAGGACAAAACCATAAGCCCGGAAGTTACGGCAGCGCGCGGCACCGGCCGAGCATATGCCGACCCAGATCGCCAACGAACCGAGGAACAGTTCGGTGTTCTGCGCGAATAACGCAATCAGCGCGACCATCATCGCCGACCCGGCCAGCGTCCCGAGGAAGCGATAGAAACTCTTGGCGAACACCTGGCCGCTTTGCGGCTGCATGACGATGAACACGGTGATCATCGCCGTGCGCGGCTGCGGCAATTCCAGGCGCATGGCCAGCCACAGCGTGAGGAATGCGGCGAGCAACACCTTGAAGATGTAGACCCAGGTCACGCCATCGCTGCGCGCCCAGTCGAAGAAACCACGGCGCCATTCCAGGGAGTAGAGCCAGCGCAGAGGTGCGGGCAAGGGAGTCATTTAATTGTGCTCATGGATTCAGGCAAGACGCGGTCCCTGTAGGAGTGAGCCTGCTCGCGATAGCCATTTCACATTCAACATTTCTGTCGACTGATGCACCGCTATCGCGAGCAGGCTCACTCCTACAATGGGTTGTGTGTTCAACGTAGGAGGGCCGGGGTTTTCGGCGCTTGGGTTTTCTCGGCCGACGGTACGTCGTTGCCGGCACCAAGGCCCCCGCCCAGCGCAGTCACCAACTCCGCATGCGCACTCAACCGCGCCGCCTGCACCTGCTGCTGCACTTGCTGCTGCTTGAACAGCAACGTCTGCGCATTGAGCACGTTGAGGTAATCGGTGAGGCCGCGCTGATACGCGATCATCGCGATGTCGTAGGTCTTCTGCGCCGTGGCCACCGACTCGGCAGCGAAGCCTTGCTGCTTGTCCATCGACTCGCGGCGGATCAACTGATCCGAGATGTTCTTCAGTGCATTCACCAGCGTCTGGTTGTAATGCGCCACGGCGATGTCGTAACCGGCGGAGGCTTCACCCAATTCGGCACGCAGTCGGCCACCGTCGAAGATCGGCAGCGAGATCGCCGGGCCGACGTTGTAGTTGAGTTTCTTGCCGGTCAAAAACTCCAGCGCACCTCCGCCGGTGGCCATGTAACCGAGGCTGCCGACCAGATCGACGTTGGGATAAAACCCGGCGTGCGCCACATCGATCCCGCGAGCCTGTGCCGCGACTTGCCAGCGACTGGCGACCACGTCCGGACGCTGGCCGAGCAGTTCGGCGGGCAACGCTGACGGCAGTTTCAATGCCGCACCTAGGGACAATGTCGGGCGCTGCAACTGCGCGCCCTCGCCCGGCCCTTTACCGGCTAACGCTGCCAACTGATTGCGACTGAGGGCAATCTCTTCGTCCAGCGCATCGATTTGCCGATGGGTTTCCGGCAGCGGCGTCTCGGCCTGGCTGACTTCGAAGTGCGTGCCGATCCCGCCGTTCAAACGCTTCTGCGCCAGATCGAGAATCTGCTGTTGCTGCTTGAGCGTCGCGTCAACAATGTCGCGCTGCGCGTAATGCAGCGACAGTTCGATGTAGGCGCGAACGATGTTGTACTGCAATTCCAGCTGCGCCAGCCGCGCTTCGGCCGCACTCATGTGCGCCAGATCCACCGCCCGCTCGCTGCTATTGCTTTCGCGGCCCCAGAGGTCGAGGGCGTAGCTGAAACCCAGTGCGGCGTTGTTGTCCCAGGTGGTGGTGTTGGCCAGCTCGCCCGGACCGTAGAACTGATCGGTCGGCCAGTTGTGTCGTTTGAGCGTCGATTCGCCGTTGATCTGCAACGACTCCGCCGCTTCGGTAACGCCGGCCAGGGCTTTGGCCTGACGCACCCGCGCGGCGGCCATGGCCATGGTCGGGCTGCCTTGCACGGCGAGGCCGATCCAGCGGTTGAGTTGCGGGTCGCCGTAGGCTTGCCACCATTGCGCGGTGGGCCAGTTGGCGTCACGGGCGGCGTGGGCGATGGCGTCGTCGGTGGCCAGTGTATTGGCGTCCAACGCGTTGCCCTGCGGGGCAATTCCGTCCGTTGAGATGCAGCCGCCAAGACCCAGGGTAAAAGCCAGAACACTGAGCGGCAAAAGCGCTCTGTTGATGCGACGCGGCACAGCTGCGAATTCCTGAGAAGAGGATAAGGCGGGGCGTGTTCTCTGTAGGAGCTGCCGCAGGCTCGGGCCGCGTTCGGACGATCTTTTGACCTTGATTCCCTTAAAACAAAATCAAAAGATCGTCCGAACGCGGCCCGAGCCTTCGGCAGCTCCTACAGGAATCGGCGCAATTCTAGGGGGCGCCCTCAATGGCGATAAGCTGGGATTTCTGTGAATCTTTGTTACGGTTAACGAGATAATCCCTTGGTCGGGGGTCTCGCCCCTGAAACTTCGTGTCACAATTTGCCATCTCCCTTGAGAGCACCCCATGGACACTTTGCAAAACATGCGCGCCTTCAGTTGTGTCGCCGAAGCCGGCAGCTTCACTGCCGCCGCCGTGCAACTCGACACCACCACCGCCAACGTCTCGCGCGCGGTCTCCAACCTGGAAGCCCACCTGCAAACCCGCTTGCTCAACCGCACCACGCGGCGCATCGCCCTCACCGAAGCGGGCAAACGCTACCTGCTGCGCTGCGAACAGATCCTCGCCTACGTCGAAGAGGCCGAAGCCGAAGCCAGCGACGCCCACGCGCGCCCGGCCGGGCAATTGAAAGTGCACACCATGACCGGCATCGGCCAGCACTTCGTCATCGACGCCATCGCCCGCTACCGCAAGACTCACCCGGATGTGACCTTCGACCTGACCCTGGCCAACCGCGTGCCGGACCTGCTCGACGAGGGCTACGACGTGTCCATCGTGCTCGCCAGCGAATTGCCGGACTCGGGCTTTGTCTCGCAACGCCTGGGCATCACCTACAGCATCGTCTGCGCCTCACCGGCCTACGTGAAAGCCAACGGCGCCGCGCAAAAGCCCAGCGACCTGCTCAACCACGCCTGCCTGCGCCTGGTCAGCCCGGTGATCCCCTTGGAGAAATGGGCCTTCGACGGCCCGGAAGGCCAGGAAATGGTCACCATCAACAGTTCGCCGTTTCTGGTGAACTCCGCCGACGCGATGAAAACCGCGATCACCAGTGGCATGGGCGTGGGCGTGTTGCCGGTGTATGCGGCGATTGAAGGCTTGCGCAACGGCACGCTGGTGCGGGTGATGCCGAACTACCGCTCGCAGGAATTGAACCTGTATGCGATCTACCCTTCGCGGCAGTACCTGGATGCGAAGATCAAAACGTGGGTCGAATACCTGCGCGGGTCGTTGCCAGAAATCCTCGCCGCACACCAAGCCGAACTGGCCGCCTACGAACTCAGCGGCAGCCTCGCCGGCGCCCGAGTCGCCAACTGACGTTTAAACACACCACGCCCCTGTAGGAGCTGCCGCAGGCTGCGATCTTTTGATCTTGCCGTTTAAAAATCAAAAGATCGTCCGAACGCGGCCCGAGCCTACGGCAGCTCCTACAGATTGAGGATTTCGCGGATGTTTCCGACAGGTCGCGTCGGTTGTCTGTCGGAAGTGAGGTGGATTGGCTTTGGGTGTCGCTGACGAATCAGCGACCGGGCTTGGTCGTCCGAATTATGAATGGAGCACTTCAAGGAGTTTCACCGTGCTCAATCCTGCTCAAAATCCATCTGCAAACGAAGATACCACCCCCTACGAATTCCCCGGCTCAAAAAGATTCCACGAAGCCGCCGAACGCGCCCTCGACCACTACCTCAAACCCAACGCACTCACCCTGCGCTTCCACAAACCCAGCACCATGTTCCAGGTCGCCCCGGAACAGGACAGCGAAAGCCTGCTGGTCCACGCCTGCGAATCCCTGGCACAGGCGAGCCTCATGACCAGCGACATCGCCGCCTACATCGACCTGCCGCAACGACGGACGATCCTGGCGATTCAGCAGATCATCATGCTGGCTGAACTGGCGGTGAACCGGGCGCTGGATAACCACGAAATAGCCCAACCCCCAACCCACAACTGATTCCCCTGTGGGAGCGAGCCTGCTCGCGAAGACGTCAGCACACTCGATATTTACGGCGTCTGACACACCGCTATCGCGAGCAGGCTCACTCCTACAGTTGGATTGAGTACATCTGGCAGGAACTGGTCGGCTGTCAGGCCGCCATCGCTGGCAAGCCAGGCTCCCACAGGAATTGTGTGCGGTCTGAAAGAAATGGGTCGGCTGTCAGGCCGCCTTCGCGAGCAAGCTCTACTCCTACAAAAAGCACAAGCAAGATCAAAGGATCGCAGCCTGCGGCAGCTCCTACACAGGATGAGCGCAAGCTCGACAAAGCTTTTGATCTTGATCCACGAGCGACGTCGGAAGGCTGAGTGGAGGGATTGATCCGGGGGTGGGAGCGCAGCGACCGTTTGGCGCAGCCAAACACAGCGAGAGGAGGTGCAGCGAAGCAAACCGTAGGCGCTGCCCCCGGATCGATCCCGGAGCGAAGGAACCCCGAGCCCCAGCGAGCGGGCCGCACGTAGGAGCAAGCCTTTTTGGTTACTTTTTCGGCGTCTGGAAAAAGTGACCCGCCGTAAGGGCGGAACCCTAAGCCGCCATCACCAAAAAAACGGATATACACCCAAACCCCAAGAACATGGTCGGCCCAAAGGCCGCCAAGCCCCCCGAGACAATCAAAGCGAGAAAATGTTAGCTTGCTTGCAATCAAGCCCGTCGAGCCCTCAGCAATGAAAAAGACTGTCCTGGCCTTCAGCCGCATCACCCCGCCAATGATCGAACGCCTGCAACAAGAGTTCGACGTCATCGTCCCCAACCCAAAAACCGGCGACATCAACGCCCAATTCAACGAAGCCCTGCCCCACGCCCACGGCCTCATCGGCGTCGGCCGCAAACTCGGCCAGGCCCAACTCGAAACCGCGACCAAACTCGAAGTGGTCTCAAGCGTCTCCGTCGGCTACGACAACTACGACCTCGACTACTTCAACCACCGCGGCATCATGCTCACCAACACCCCCGACGTCCTCACCGAAAGCACCGCTGATCTGGCTTTTGCACTGATCATGAGCAGCGCCCGCCGCGTCGCCGAACTCGACGCCTGGACCAAGGCCGGCCAATGGCAAGCCAGCGTCGGCGCCCCGCTGTTCGGCTGTGACGTACACGGCAAAACTCTCGGCATCATCGGCATGGGCAACATCGGTGCCGCCATCGCCCGCCGTGGCCACCTCGGCTTCAACATGCCGATCATCTACAGCGGCAACAGCCGCAAAACCGACCTTGAACAACAACTCGGCGCGCAATTTCGCAGCCTCGACCAACTGCTGGCTGAAGCCGACTTCGTCTGCCTGGTCGTGCCACTCAGCGACAAAACCCGCCACCTCATCAGCCACCGCGAATTGGCCTTGATGAAACCAAGCGCCATCCTCGTCAACATCTCCCGTGGCCCGGTCGTCGACGAACCCGCGCTGATCGAAGCCCTGCAAAACAACCGCATTCGCGGTGCCGGTCTGGACGTTTACGAAAAAGAACCGCTGGCCGAGTCGCCACTGTTCCAGTTGAAAAACGCCGTAACCCTGCCGCACATCGGCTCGGCCACGAATGAAACCCGCGAAGCCATGGCCAACCGTGCCCTCGCCAACCTGCGCAGCGCCTTGCTCGGCGAACGCCCGCAGGATCTGGTCAACCCGCAAGTCTGGCGCGGATGACAGAACGGGCAAGTACGACAGTACTTGCCCGTTTTATTAAAAAACACAATGAAACACACACCTTGTAATTGAACCCGAACCAAAACCCGAAACAACCGTTATAAACTCTCCTCAACTATCGAATTCACGACAATAAGTTATGGAGAGATTTAACCTTGAACAGCCTTAGCACCGACGAAATAGTACGATATAGTAAAGTCATCCTCATGGCACTTATAAGCTTTTTTGGAATTCTGGTGATGTTCAGCAACTTTACCGACTATGCTTCAAATTATGAGTATGTCGGCCATGTTCTGAGCATGGACACCAGTCTGAAAAACCCCAATATACGCTATCGGGCAATCACTTCCCCCATGCTGCACCACCGGATCTACTGGCTGATCATAACGCTGGAGGCGCTCTATACAAGTTTCTGCCTCGTGGGCACTTATCACCTTTACCGAAAAATAAAACAATCGGCAGCGGTTTTTCATGAAGCCAAAAAGTATGCGGTTATCGGTTTGTTGATCGCAATATTCATTTACTACTTCTGCCTGCAAGTCGTTGGCGTCGAATGGTTCGACATGGACAACTCGGAAATCTGGAACGCCAAGGACTGGGCAAGGCATATAGTCGACTTTATATTCCCGCTAATGATTTTTATCATTCTGAAGATCGAGCAGTGATAAATAAGCGCTCGATCTTCAAAGCGATCAGGCTAACTTTTCCTGCGCTGAAAGTTGCGCTGGCCGAGGCTTGCGAAATACCAACAAGTTACCCAGCATCACCAGTACCAGGCCGGCCAGTGCTGGCGCTGTCCACTGATAACCTTCAGCAAACGCAGAAACGTTCAGTGCCACCACCGGGAACAGCACCGTGCAATAGGCAGCCCGTTCCGGCCCCATGCGCCCGACCAGCGTCAGATAAGCGGTGAAGCCGATGACTGAACCCGGTATCACCAGATACAAAAGCGCCCCGACATAGCGTGATGACCAGTCCATGTCGAACGGAATACCTTTGACCAGGCACCACAGCGATAACATCGCAGCACCGTAGGCCATGCCCCAGGCATTGGTGGTCAGCGGCTTGAGGCCGGCCTTCTGTTGCAGGCTCGAGAGCATGTTGCCCGCCGAGAAACACAGCGTGCCGCACAGCGCCAGACCGAGACCGAACAAGGTTTGCGGGGTAGCCTGATGCCCGGCCAGTTCCGGCCAGAACAACATGCCGAGGCCAGACAGCCCCAGCGCACCGCCCATCAGCACATTGCGCGCAATACGCTGAGCGAAGAACACCCGCGCATTCAGCGCGTTCCACAATGTCGCGGTGGAAAACACCACTGCTACCAGGCCGCTGGGAATCCACTGACTGGCCGTCAGGAAACACATGAAGTTCACGCAGAACAGGCACAACCCCTGCGCGACACAGATCAGGTGACCGCGCCGGTTCATCGGTTGCAGACGCCGACTGAGCAGCAGCAATGCAAACAGCACCAGTGCAGCGAGGCCGAAGCGATAAACGATCGACACCGCAATCGCCACCACGCCCAGTTGCCATTTCAGGGCAATCCAGGTGGTGCCCCAGATCAGCACGGTCAGCAGATACAACGAAAGATTCATGACAGAGGCTCCTCGATAGGCCTTGAGTGTCGACTGCATCTGCCAGACTGCGCTTGCACAATCTTGCGCTTTTGTCGCCCGCCGGGCTGGCAGGGCGGCGCCTACGGAGTAGGATGCAAGGCGTTGGAGAGAAACGATCATGTCCGCCATCGATACCCTGCAAGTCTTTCAGGCACTTAACCGTTCGCCCAATGCACGTCTCGTGCATAGCGCCGAACTCGGTGACGGTTTGTCTGCGGCCCTGTGGACCAATCACCATGACGCCCAGGAATACGAGGCGCCGAGTCATCACACTCTTTCCTGCTATATCGCGGGCGGCACCGGCACCTTTCGTCGCGGGCAACCGGGGCACAAAGGCGGGCCGGACAAGTTGTGCATTCTGCCGGCGGATCACCAGTCCGGCTGGGTGATCAACGGCGATATTCGCCTCGCGCACCTGTATTTCAGCGCCGAACAATTTGCCCTGGGTTGCGTCACGCTGCTGGATCGCGAGCCACGGGAAATGCAATTGCGTGAACAGACCTTTCTTGAAGACCCGCAGCAGGCGCAGCGCTTTCGCCAGTTGCTGACGTTGAACTGGGATGAGCCCGCGGAACGTTTGCTGACCAGCAGCCTCGCCCATGAACTGCTCAGCCACACGCTGCTCAGCCAGGTCGGTGCTCGTCAGGGCTTGCGGCTAAAGGGCGGCCTGGCGCCGCATCAGCGCCGGCAATTGGTGGAGTTCATCGACAGTCAGTTGGCCGAACCGATCAGCCTCGGACAACTGGCCGGGATGTGTGCGTTGTCGGAATACCACTTTGCGCGGATGTTCCGTACGAGCTTCGGCCTGCCACCGCATCAATACGTGCTGGCGCGGCGCTTGAGCCGGGCGCGGGAGTTGTTGCGCAGCACTTCGCTGCCGTTGGGGGAGATTGCGCTGGCGTGCGGGTTTGCCAGCGCGAGTCATTTCACTAATCGGTTCAAGCAGGTTCTGGGCGGGACGCCGGGCGAATATCGGCTGGCGTTTTTGCGTTGAAGCCTTTTCCCCTCACCCCAGCCCTCTCCCTGAGGGAGAGGGAGCCGACCGAGGTGTCTGGCGCTATACGTCGACCTGAAACACCGAAGCGATTATGTATTCAAAGCATCACGTTCAAGTCGGTGTACCTTTGGAATATCCCCCGGTCAGTCCCCTCTCCCTCGGGGAGAGGGTTAGGCGGGCGGCGTTCCGATGAGGGGTTTTTGATCTTGGCTTAAAACTCCAAAGTGCTGGACAGCGAAACCTGCCGCGAATCGCCCATCGACACGAAGAACCGGCTCGCCGCCGAGGTGTAGTAAGTGCGATCAAACAAGTTCTTCACATTGAGCTGAAACTTGACCTTCTGCCCTTCAACCTTGGTGTCGTAAGTGGCGAACGCATCGGCCACGGTGTAGCTCGGCAGATCAAAATCATTCACCGCGTTACCGGCACGCTCACCGACATAACGAGCGCCAGCGCCAACGCGTAGCTGATCACCGCCGATCACGCTGCCGAAGTCATACACCGCCGACAATGAACCGGAATTCTTCGCCACATTCTGCAAACGCTTGCCTTTGTAGTCCGGGTCTTCGGTGACTTCGGCATCGGTGTAGGCGTAGCTGCCGATCATGCTCCAGTGCTCGCTCAACTGACCGGTCAGATCCATTTCCAGACCACGGGAGCGCACTTCGCCGGCCGCACTGTAGATCGTCGTCGGGCCTTCGGAATTGGCCACCAGCACGTTGCGTTTCTTGATGTCGAACAGCGCGATGTTGCCGGTGATTTGTCCCGGCATATCGAGGCGCGCGCCCAGCTCCCATGACTTGGCTTCTTCCGGTGCAATGCTGCCGTCGAGCACGGTGCTGCTGCCGCTCAACGGGGCGATGGTCGAGTTGGGTTTGAACGATTCGGTGTAGCTGCCGTAGAACGACAAGGCGTCGGTGTAGCGATACACCAGACCGGCGCGTGGCACCCACTTCTGGCCGTTGCTGTCGGTGTTGGCCTTGAACGGCACGCCTTTGCCTGCGTACTGGTCGTACTCCTGAAAGCGCCCGCCAGCGACCAGAATCCACTGGTCGGTGAGGTGGATCGAGTCCTGCAGGAAGATCGAATCGCTGCGCAGTTCATCGGTCTGCGCGCTGTCGGCGGCACTGACGGTGGTGCCTTCGACTTCACGGCCATACACCGGACTGACGTAGCTGAAAGTGCTCAGGCTTTTCTGGCGGATCAGGTCGGCACGGTAGATCTTGCGATATTCGTCGTCGACGCCGAACACCAGGTCATGCTGCAGGCCCAGCACGTTGACTTTGCCTTCAAGGCTGGCGGTGGTGAAACGGTCGGTGCTGATCGCGCCTTGGGTGCCGTCCATGCTGCGGGTCAGTGTGCCGTTTTTGGTGTTGATGGCGGTGACACGCACCTGGCTGGCGTCGTAGGTTTCACGGTTCCAGCTGTAGCCGAAGTGGGCTTTCCAGTCGTCGTTGAGTTCGTGGTCAGCTTCGAAATGGTAGAGGTCGGAACGCCCTTCCATGTCGTTGAACGGCTCGTCCAGACGCTCGTTGCGCGAGATATCCAGCGGATGATTGGTGCGCGGATCGATCAGCGTGCCACGGTCGAACGGCGTGAGGAATTCACGGTGTTCGTAAGCGAACAGCAGCTTGGTGCTTTCGCCGAACCAGGCCAGCGACGGCGCGATCAGGGTTTCGCGATGGGTGCCGAAATTGCGCCAGTAATCTTCGTCTTCATGATCAAGCACCATGCGATAGGCCAAACCGGTATCGCCCAGTGCACCGGTGCTGTCGAAGGTGCCGCCACTGCCATTCTTGCCGTCGCCGTAGGTCGAGCCACGCAAGGTCAGCGCGTTGTACGGCGTCAGTTCGGGTTTCTTGCTGACCATATTGACCACGCCGCCCGGGTCCTGAATGCCATAGAGCAACGAGGCCGGCCCCTTGAGCACTTCGACGCGATCGACCGTGGCGTTCATGCCACGGCCCTGCACGATCGGCATGCCGTCGCGCATGATCGAACCGTTACGGTTGTCACCGAAGCCGCGCGTCATCACCGAGTCTTGCGTGCTGCCGAGCGTGTTGCCTTGAGTGATGCCACTGACGTTGGCCAGCGCATCGTCGAGATTGCGCGGGGCCTGATCGCGGATGACCTGTGCCGCAATCACGTTGACTGTCTGCGGGACTTCCTGCAGCGAGGCCGAGGAACGCATCACCGAGCTGGTTTCCGGTGGCTGATAGCTCATTGAGTCGTTGCGCAACGAGGTTATGGTGGTGGCGCCAAGGTTCAGCGCGCCTTCAGTCGGTTTCGGTTCCAGCGCCAAGGTATGGCTGTCGGTGCGGCGGAAGCTCAGGCCCGAGCCGCTGAGCAGGCGCTGCAACGCCTGTTCGGCGTTCATCTGGCCGTTGACCGCCGGTGCAGTGAGGCCGTACGGCGCTTCATCGGTGTAGACCACGCTCTGCCCGGTGACACGACTGAAGTCGCTGAGGGCTTGGGGAAGCGGTTTGGCGGCCAAGGCGAAATTGAACTGTTTTTGCGTCTGACTGCTGGCCGCTTCAGCGGCGAGCGTCATGCTCGTCGGCAACAACGCCAATGCCGAAAAACTCAACGCCGACACGCCCAACCACTGTTTGACCGAACCCGATTTTGCCCTGGACTTCATTGCTCAATGACCTGTGTAGAACCGCTACGGATGCGAATGGATCGCAGTTTCAGTCACTACACGGATGGGGCAGATGTTTACCTCACCAACATTTGAAAATTATTTTTTGTGGTGTTCGATCGGGCGCCATCGCGAGCAGGCTCACTCCTACATTTGGAATGCGTTCCCCTGTAGGAGTGAGCCTGCTCGCGATGGCTTTAGCCGCCTCAACGCAAAATAATCAGATGCCCCAACACCTGATGCTGCTCAAACCCCATCACTCCCTGCAGGGAACTGAGCACCGCCTGTGGATCCTTGCTCGGAAAACTGCCACTGACCTTGCGCGCCGCCAACTCGTCGTTGAGCACAACAATCCGCCCCGGGTAATAACGCCGCAGATCTTCAACCACCTCGGCCAGCGTCGATTTGTAATACGTCAGCCAGCCCTGGCGCCAAGCCAGTTGCGCCTCACTGTCCGTCGCGTGAAGTTTTTCCGCCGCGCCGTCACCGTAAGCCACCTGCTGCCCGGCCGTGAGAATCTGCTGTTCGCCTTGACGATCGGCCTTTACCCCAACGCGCCCGGACAGCACCGTGACCTGCGCGCCGTGTGGCTGCAGGCGCACTTCGAATTGCGTACCGAGCACCCGCGCCTCGCCCTGCTCGGCCTCGACCACAAACGGATCACCGGTGTGCGTCACGCTGAAAAAACCGGCACCGCGACGCAGCTGCACATGCCGCTCGCCGTGACTGAAATCCACGGCAATGGCGCTGTCGGCATCGAGCGTGACTTGCGATTGATCGGCCAGGGTCACCGTACGAATTTCACCGGGGGCCGAGACGTAATCCGCGCCGAGATCTTCGACCCAACGCTGCGGCTGCCAGCCCGTACCGAGGCTGACCATCAACAGCAGACACGCCGCCATCGCCAGCGCTGCGGACCAACGCAACAGCGGCGAACGACGCGGGCGCGCCATCGCATCGAGATAGCCCTGCAACGCCAACGCCTCTTCAGCGGCCAGTGTCTGCGCCGGACCTTCGCTCAATTCCCAGAGCACTTGCGCCTGCGCGTATGCCTCGGCGTGGGCCGGATCGGCGCGCAGCCATTGGCTGAATGTCAATTGATCGCCAGCACTCGGACGATCGTGCAACAGGCTCAGCCAGGCCAGTGCGGCCTGCTCCTGAGCGGGCGTCGGACGGATGCAATCGGTGTGCTTCACGGTGCTTTCCCTGGCGGACGTGGCGCGGGTTCGCGCAGGCTGGCCTTGCAGGCCTCGAGGGCGCGCATCATATGTTTTTCCACAGCACTTTGGGAAAGGCCCATGGCTTTGGCGATTTGCGCGTACTTGCGACCGTGGATGCGATTGAGCAAAAAGATCTGTCGAGTACGCTCGGGCAACGCACGCAACGCCGCTTCGACATGGCGCAAATCGTTGCCCGCTTCCAGCGCGGCTTGCGGCTCGCTGCCGTGGCTGTGCGGTTCGTCCGGTTGCCAGCCTTCATTGACCCGTGTGCGCGTGCCTTCGCTGCGCAGATGGTCGATGGCAATGTTGCCGGCACAGCGCAAAAGGTAGGTGCTGAGTTCTTCGACCTGCACCAGCGGCCGTCGCCAGAAGCGCAGAAACAGGTCCTGCACCAGATCCGCCGCCGTCGCCCGGCAACCGACGCGCCGGCTCACCAGCGCTTCCATTTGCGAACGCTGGGACAGAAAAACCTGGAGAAAATGCGCACGTGCGCCACGCGGCTCGTCGTCGCGCGATTCTGGCGGCAGACCGATCAGCACCTCAGCATTGCGCCCAGGCCGCGACCGGACTGGCCAACAGGCTCAATCCGGCCAGTGCCAAGGCCAAACGCGGGCGATACGGCAGCAGCAACACCAAGGCCAGCGCACTGAGCATCAGCACGGCGAACCAGTCGACCAGACCGAAGCTCAAGCCGTTGGCCTTCACCGCTGCCGCGAGCGACAAGCACAGCAACAACCATCCGCCGATTTTCAGGCCTTGGCGACGACGCTCAGAAGGCTTCTGCCCGAGCAGTTCATCGTGGTGCCGAGGCATCGACAGGCACAACGCGGTGAATCCGGCGTAGGTGAGCAACAAAGGCAACAGCATCAGTTCGCCCCTTGCTCAAGGATGATCGGCGCAGCCTTTTCGCGACGGGGCTTTTTGGCGCTGGCGGTGTTTGCGGCGCGCTGCATTTTCCACCCAGCCCACGCCAGGAAGAGACCTGTTGCGACGCACGTCAGATCAAAACCGGCCAAGGTCCAATCGCCCTGCATCAGGGTTGCAGCAAGGTTCCACGGCGTGGTCAGCGCATTGACAAGCGGCACCGCGACGAACAGTGCAGCGCCCAGCACAAGCTGTTCAATCCAGGCCTTGCGCCCCGGACGCCACAACGCGTGCACCACACTCAAACCCCAAGCGATGAAGAACGCATTCACTTCCCAATCCGCACGTCCGGCAAGGCTCACCGGCAACAGACGATTGGCCAGAAAGAACACCGCCACCGCCGAAACCAGCCCGGCCATGCTGGCGATGTTCAGCACTTCCACCATTCGCAACTCGAACGGCATCACACCGCTCTTGGCGTGTTTGAGTTGACGCTTGCCGAGCCAGATCACCAGCCCGGTGCCGATCATTGCCGTCCCGGCCAGGCCACAGATGAAGTACAGCCAGCGCAAAACCGGGCCGGCGAAATGGCCCATGTGCAAACCATAGAACGCGCCGCCGACGGCCATCGCCACCGGTTGTTCCGGTGTGCTGCCGAGCCGCTCGCCGGTGACGCCGTTGAAGGTCACGGCGCTGCCGAAATCATGCACCACGCGATCACTGGCGCGTGACAGCACCACGCTGGCATTGGCGTCGCCCGGATTGTTCACTGACAGGCGTGCGGTGGCGCCACCCGACCATTGCTCGCTGGCCTTGGCCAACAGCGGCGCCATCGGCGCGAGTGTTGCGCTCACGTTGGCCCGCTCGGGAGTCTTCGAGGCGGGAAATACTTCGTCGTAGAACTTGCGCACGTCGCTGCCGTAAGACGCGACGATGCTCGCCGGCATGACCATCGACATGAAAATCACCAGGCTGCTGTAAGTGATCATCAAGTGAAACGGCAGCACCAGCACGCCGACGGCGTTATGCCCGTCGAGCCAGGAACGCTGGCCTTTACGCGGGCGGAAGGTGAAGAAGTCCTTGAAGATTTTCTTGTGGGTGATGATGCCGGTGATCAGCGCGACGAACATCACCATCGCAGCGATGGTCGCCAGCCAGCGGCCCCACGGGTAAGGCATCTGCAACTGAAAGTGGAAGCGGTAGAAAAACTCGCCGCCCATGCTTTCTCGGCCCTGCACTTCGGTGCCGGTTTGTGCGTCGAGGGTTTTCGATTCGAAGCGCCCGCGCTCGCCGGGATTGGCCGGCGCTTGCTGCCAGCGCACGGTCAGCCCGGGATCGCGGGCATCAGGCATATCGATCAGCCAGCGTGAGGCGCCAGCGGCATGTTGCTGCAGATAATCCTGGGCCAGGGTCAGGCTCGTCTCGGCACTCACCGAGCGCGCCGGGATTTCCGGCTGCATCCAGTGGCTGATTTCATCTTTGAAATAGGCCAGCGTCCCGGTCAGAAAAATCGCAAACAGCAACCAGCCGAACAGCAATCCGGTCCAGGTGTGCAGCCAGGCCATCGCCTGACGGAAACCTTCTTTCATGCCAGCCCCAATCCACGTGCAGCACCGGAAATGGTCGCCAGAATCACGCTCGGCACCAACAAACCGACCCACGCCGACCATGCGGTGCGGCATGCGAAACACCACAGTACGGCGACCAGATAGACCAGAAACGAAATGGTCATGCCGGTGACCACGGCTTCAGCGCGGCTCAACGGCAACCACAATGTCAGGGTGACGCTGGCCAGCGCGGCAACCAGATAGCCGCCGAACACCGCCGCCAATACTCGCGAGGTGACCGCCAGACGGTAGGACATGGGAAGTGTGGCGAGTTTGCCTTTCATGTTTCGACCCTGAAACGAAAAACGTCCGGCCGATGTGCCGGACTGCTAGGCGAGCAATATTAATGATAAATATTCTCATATGCAAAAGCATCTGATTGCCGGCTGAGCGCTTCACCCCCTACAATGCGAACAGTTCTTGTTCTCTAACGTACTCTCTACCGCGTCAAGAAAGCGCCCGGAGTTCACCGTTGTCGTCCGCCCACCCCGTCGAATCGCTCTATCAGGCTCATCACAGCTGGCTGACTGGCTGGCTGCGGCGCAAACTCGGCTGCCCGGACAGCGCAGCGGACCTGGCGCAGGACACGTTCATCAAGCTGCTGACCGCCCGCGAGCCACCGGTGATCAACGAGCCGCGCGCCTTCCTCACCACGCTGGCGAAGCGCGTTCTGTTCAATCATTACCGCCGGCAAGACCTCGAACGCGCTTATCTCGATACCTTGGCGCAGATGCCGGAGATGGTCGCGCCGTCGGAAGAAGACAAAGCGATCATCCTGCAAACCCTGATGGAGCTGGATCAATTGCTTGACGGCTTGCCGCGTCAGGTCAAACGCGCCTTTCTGCTGGCGCAGGTCGATGGCCTGACCTATCCACAGATCGCTGCGGAACTCGGCATTTGCGTGGCCACGGTCAAACGGCATCTGAACAAAGCGGCGATGCGTTGCTACTTCGCCCTATGAACCGCGCCCCGGATTTCTCTTCGCAAGTGGCCGAACAGGCCGTGCACTGGCTGATGGAAATGCAGCAAGGCGCACTCACCCCGCGTCAGCAACAGGCCTGGCAACAATGGCTGGACGCGCACAGCGAACATCAGCGCGCATGGGAACACATTCAACGGGTCAACCAGCGCTTGCGCGGTGTGTCTTCACCGTTGGCGCATGCGGCGCTGAACGGGCCGAAGTCGGGTAGCCGTCGTCAGGCGCTCAAGCTGCTGCTGATTCTTGGCGCCGGCTCAGCCGTCACCTGGAGCGTGCGCGAACACAACCCGCTGCCGTCAATGCTCGCCGATTACCGCAGTCCGGTCGGCCAGCGGCGCAAAGTGGCGCTCGGTGCTGGCGATCAGTTGCAGCTCAACACCGCCAGTGCGGTGGATGTGAACACTTCAGCACGCCTGATTCGTCTGCTCGAAGGCGAAATCCTCCTGACTGCCGCGCAATCCTTCGAAGTGCGCACGGCGCAGGGCACGCTGAAAACCCACGGTGCACGTCTCAACGTGCGCCAGTTTGCCGATCGTACGCAGGTCGCGCTGTTCGACGGTCGCGTCGAACTGAGCAGCAATGGACGCGCGCCAATGTTGCTGCCGGTCGCGCGCGAATCGAGTTTCACCTCGACATCCGTCAGCGCAGCAAAACCGCTGAATGCCAACAGCGGCGCCTGGGCCGACGGCATGCTGGTCGCGGCGCACATGCGCCTCGGCGACTTCCTTGATGAACTCGGCCGTTACCGTCGCGGGCAGCTCAATTGCGATAAAACAGTCGCCGATCTGTTGATCTCCGGGACGTATCCGCTGGACGACAGTGAGCGAATTCTCGATCTGCTGGAAATCAGCTTGCCGGTGAAAGTGAAGCGCTTCACCCGCTACTGGGTGACCGTCGAAGCGCGGGTTTAAAAAGCAAGATCAAGAGATCGCAGCCTTCGGCAGCTCCTACATTTGGAATGCATATTTCCGGTAGGAGCGGCCGAAGGCTGCGATCTTTTGATCATTGAAAAATAAATGAGCCGTTTTTCGGATCTGGCGTGACAGAGAAGGAAAGCCCCCTTGATTCAACCTTCTCAGGATCATCCGACATGCACCCCACCCGCCTCACGCCAATGGCTCGCAGCCTGCGCAACCTCGTCTTCGGCGCCAGCCTGAGTTTCAGTGCCATGCCTGCCGCACTGGCCGCCGATGCCAAGGCTTATCACATCGCGCCATCGTCGCTGGAAAGTGCGCTCAACCAGTTTGGCCGAGAAGCGGGTGTGCTGATTTCTTTTGGCTCGCAAGTCACCAACGGCGTGCAAAGCCGTGGCCTGGAAGGCAGCTACACAGCCGAGCAAGGTTTGAATGCATTGCTCGAGGGCACCGGCCTGCAAGCACGCGCCGAGGGCAATAACGCCTTCAGCCTGCAATCGGCGGGCGATGCGGCGCTGGAGCTGGACACCTCGAAAGTCGTCGGTGACTGGCTCGGCGACGCGGCGCAGATCAACGTCTTCGAACATCCTGGTGCCCGTGACGTGATCCGCCGCGAAGAATTCGAACGCCAGGGGGCGACCCAGGCCCGCGACGTGCTCAACCGTATCCCCGGCGTCAACGCCCCGGAAAACAACGGCACCGGCAGCCACGACATGGCACTCAACTTCGGTATTCGTGGATTGAACCCGCGTCTGGCTGCACGTTCGACGGTGTTGATGGACGGCATCCCGGTGCCGTTCGCACCTTACGGTCAGCCACAGTTGTCGTTCGCACCGATCAGCATGGGCAACATGGATGCCGTCGACGTCGTACGCGGCGGCGGCGCTGTGCGCTATGGCCCACAGAACGTCGGCGGCGTGGTCAACTTCGTGACACGCGCCATCCCGGATGAGCCGACGGTCAAGGGCGGCTTCCAGACCGAAACCAGTCCATCGTCGAGCCATGACGGCTTCAAGACCAGCGCCAACCTGCTGGCCGGCGGCACCAATGCCAACGGTCTCGGCGGCGCCCTGCTGTACTCCGGCACGCGTGGCGGTGACTGGCGTGAACACAGCGACACCGAGATCGACGACCTGATCCTCAAGGGTAAATATCAGCTCGACGAGGCCAACAGCTTCAACGCCATGGCCCAGTATTACGAAGGCAAGGCCGACATGCCCGGCGGCCTGAATGTCGCCGATTACGACGCCGATCCCTATCAATCGACGCGCCTCAAAGATCAGTTCTGGGGCCGCCGCACCCTGTTCAACTTTGGCTATCGCTATCAGGAAGATCGCCGCGAGTTCACCGCCAACACGTTCTTCACCAAAACCCTGCGCAGCGGTTATCTGGATCAGGGCACATTCCTTTCGCTGTCGCCGCGCGAGTATTGGGTACGCGGCCTGGAAACCCGTTTCGCCCAAGGCTTCGACCTCGGTCCGACCAGTCATGAAGTCGGCGTCGGCTACCGCTACATCAACGAAGCCGGCCACGAACTGCGGTACCGCACGCCGATCGCCAGCAATGAATACCCGACCACCAACAGCCGCAATGACCGCGACACCCGCGGCGGCACCGAGGCCAATGCGTTCTTCGTCGATGACCGCATCGACATCGGCAAATGGACGATCACCCCGGGCGTGCGCTACGAGATGATCGACTCGCAGCAGACCAACAACCTGACCAACGTCAAATACAAGGGCGACTACAACACCGCGCTGCCGGCGCTGAACGTGCTCTATCACCTGACCGACAGCTGGAACCTGTACGCCAACACCGAAGGTTCGTTCGGCAGCGTGCAGTACAGCCAGATGCCCAACCGCGTGAGCAGCGGCGAAGTGAAACCGGAAAAGGCCCGCACCTGGGAGCTCGGCACGCGCTATGACAACGGCGCGTTGCGGGCAGAGATTGGCGCATTCCTGATCAACTTCGACAATCAGTACGAAAGCAACCAGACCAACGACTCGGTGATCGCCCGTGGCGAAACTCGCCATCAAGGCATCGAGACCAGCGTCAACTACGCGCTGGATGACTTGAGCCCGGCGCTGGCCGGTTTCGATGTCTACGCCACTTACGCCTACGTTGACGCGACCATCCGCGAAGACGGGCCGAACAAAGGCAATCGCGTGCCGTTTTCTTCGAAGCACAAAGGCACGCTTGGCGTCGGATACACCGAAGGGCCGTGGAAGTTGAACCTCGACAGCAGCTTCCAGAGCGACCAGTTCGCCGACAACGCCAACACTTCGAAAGAAAGCGCCGACGGCAGCACCGGCAAGATCCCCGGTTACATGCTGTTCAGCAGCCGCGCGGGGTATGACTTCGGGCCGCAGCTGGCGGATCTGAATGTCGCGGTGGGGGTGAAAAACATCTTCAACACGCAGTACTTCACGCGTTCGTTTGATGACAACAACAAGGGCAAGTATGTGGGGGAGCCTCGGACGGTTTATGTGCAGACTTCTGTGGCGTTCTGAGGATTGAAAAGCCCCTCATCGGAACGCCGCCCGCCTAGCCCTCCCGAAACGTCGGACCGCCCAGAGGGAGAGGGGACTGATTGGGGGATGCTTGCGAGCTACGCCGACCTGAACGTGCTGTGCCGAATCCATAATCGACTCGACCTGAAACCGCTTTGCCGAATCTATAATCGACTCGGTCTTCAGGTCGATGTACCCCGCAAGACACCTCGGTCGGCCCCCTCTCCCTCCGGGCGGTCCGACGTTTCGGGAGGGCTGGGGTGAGGGTCAGCAGGTCAGCGGGTCTTGGTCTAAAGTAAAACTTCAAACCAACTTCACAAGGATCGTGAAGCATGCAAACTCGCCCTACCCTCGCCCAATTCGCTCGCCATCTACGCGTCAATCAAACCGACTGCGAACACCTGCTGTGGCAAAAACTCCGCTCCCGCCAGATCGCCAATCTGAAATTTCGCCGGCAGTTTCCCTGTCCGCCCTATGTGCTGGACTTTTACTGTGCCGAGCTGAAATTGGCGATTGAACTGGACGGTGGTCAGCACTATGAAACGTCGGGACTGATTCATGACCAGCGCCGGACACGCTATCTGAACCAAAAGGGCATTGAAGTCGTGCGCTTCAGTAATCTTGAGATGATCCAGCAGATGGACGATGTGCTAGAGCAAATCATAAGAATTGCGGCGAATCGAAAAATGCCCTCACCCTAACCCTCTCCCAGAGGGAGAGGGGACTGACCGGGGGATGCTTTAGAAATGCATCGACCTGAACGTATTGGACCGAATCCATAATCGACTCGGTCTCTCAAGTCGACGTACCTCTTCAGACACCTCGGTCGGCCCCCTCTCCCGGAGAGAGGGGGTACTGATGGCGGGATGCTTCAGAAATAAACCTGAAAGTACATCACCCGAATCCATAATCGACTCGGTCTCTCAGGTCGACGTACCTCTTCAGACACCTCGGTCGGCCCTCTCCCGGAGAGAGGGGGTACTGATGGCGGGATGCTTCAGAAATTCATAAACCTGAAAGTACATCAGCCGAATCCATAATCGACTCCGTCTTTTCAGGTCAACGTACCTCTTCAGACACCTCGGTCGGCCCCCTCTCCCGGAGAGAGGGGGCACTGATGGCGGGATGCTTCAGAAATTCATAAACCTGAAAGTACATCACCCGAATCCA